>DATKZD010000194.1:0-3194 GCA_035528195.1 Elusimicrobiales bacterium | reverse complement strand
CAACATTCTTCTTTGTATTGCTTGCTTGGTGGCATAAATAGTGTAGAGATAGTTCCTTTTCTCTTCTTGAGTGGAAAGAGTTCCTAACTTAATATTTTGCAAAGTTAGAAAGAGAGATGCTTCCTGTCCCACATATCTCTTTTGCTGTCCCGAAACATTCATACATGTTAACGAGATAAAGTAGAGCGTACATAAAAGTTTTTTTACAAAGTTTTTTTTCATATTTTTAACCCTTAAAATAAACCACCTTTCATTAAATCTGAGACTACCGGACTAAAAGCCAAAATGAACACGACGGGAAATATAAATATAAACAGGGGAATGAGCATTTTTGTTGACGCCTTGGCCGCAGCCTGTTCGGCTTTATTTAATCTTCTAAAACGCATATCCGCAGAAAAATTGTTAAGCAAATCCACTAAACTTGTGCCAAGCTCGTCGGACTGAATGATTAACCCTACGAAAGAACGTATTTCCTGTATTCCTGTACGATCGGCAAATCTAATTAATGCGTTCCTCCTAGAGTATCCAAATTTTATCTCACTTAACATTTTATCAATTTCCTGCTCCAGTAAACTCTTTTTTAACTCAATATTGGTAACGCGTTCAAATGCGGTTATATAGTCCATCCCGGCTTCCACGATGAGAGAAACAAGGTCAACTGTAGTAGAAAAATTTTCCAGCAACTCATCTTGACGATTTCTGATTTTAGACGAGTATATAGCGTCGGGAATAATAAAACCTGCAGGAATAAACAGTATCACCATAGGACTTGAAAACATTATAAATAACAACACGGGCAAAAGCACCGCCGCTATTAGCTTAAAATGAAGCATATGTAGGGGGTTAGGAGTTTTTGGACTTCCCAAAAGCATATGGGTTGTTTTTAATTTTTCTTCAAGTTTAAGGGTTTTTGCAAAAAACAAATCAAGCCTGTCAATAAAACTGCCATCAGGTTTAAGACGGGAAAATGGGGAAATATCCTGCGTTTTATCCTTAATTAAAGCAGTTAAGGAATCTTTTTGTTTTTTTGGAGGGGTGAGTAAATTCTCCAAAAAAATAAAAACTGCAAATGCGCTTATTGAACTGAGAATAAATAGAAAAACTTTTTCTATATCCATATCAAACCCTAACCTTACCTATTTTGTTAGCCAGTAGCATACCCATTATCAACCAAAATACACAAAAGACAAGTACAACCAATCCTATAAAGGTAGTGTAAAACCTTATCATTGCCTCTTTTTGGAACATGAACATAATACCTGTTAATATCCACGGCATTATTCCCACTACGACCGATTGAATTTTTTGCTGGGCAGTCAATGCTTTTGTCTTATCCTGGAATTTGCTTTCTTCGCGGATATTGCTTACTATTCTTGAAAAAATCTTTGTTAAATTTCCGCCGACCTGACGTTGGAGTATTATTGCCTTTACAAAATAATCTACAAGCTGGCTGTCAACACGATCGTTTAGTCCCTCCAGGGCCTTTTCAAAGGGCGTTCCGAGCTGGTAATTTTTGAGTACAAGTCCGAATTCTTCCGATATGGGCGGCGACAAATCCTGCGAAACCATTTTAAAACCTTCAACTATATCCATACCCGATTTAAGAGAATTAGACAATAAAATAAGCCCGTCCATAAGTTGTGTGTCTGTCTTTTTACCTCTTCTATTTTTTAGAAGCTCAAGTATAAATTTAGGCGTTTTTAAACCGATGAACACACCTATTGCAAAGAAAATAAAAAAACCTAAAATGCTTGCAGTCAACACCCCTAGCAAAGAACAAAATATTATAGGCACAAACACCAAAAATTCTACTTTAACTTTTAAAAACTGCCTGTTAAAATCTTCCGTCCACTTTTTAAATTTCTCAATAAAATCTGTTGAAACTTTCTGAAAACCTTTACCTTTTTTGCCAAAATAGAAAAAAACCGACATGAAAAAAGCGGCTACCGCAATCATGCTTAAGAATACGGGAAATAAAGTTTCTATTTTTGTAACCTTTCTCAATTTCTTATCTTGCCGTGGTTTTTTGAACATTTGAGCAAAAGCATTTTGCGACAAATCCGAAAAAACCACAGCGCTACGCGCAAATTGTTTATTATCCTCTCTTGAGATAGCTATCATAATACTGTCAAACTGGCGAAACATCAAGGTAAGAGTTGCCATTAGAGATCTGCCTCTTCCCTGCATAGAGTCGGCAAGCCGCGCGCGATACAACCTGTCAATTGCCACTTCTAGACGTGAGTTTAAATCGGAGTATTCTTTTACGAGAAATGATGGGGGTATGCCAGCTCCTCCCTCCTCTTTTGTAAAACTCTTTGTGTTAAGTTCTAAAAATGCGTAAACTGCGGCAAAAACCATTTGCCAAATTTGTGCTTCAGTTAAAGTCCCTGTTGCAGGATCACGCCATACTTTGTTTTCAAGCATGGAGGGTACAACCTCATCAAGCCAATCAGGGCTTTCTAAAGTAAATTCTTTTCCCAAGCACTTAAACGTTCCCGTCTTTATTCTGGAATCGTTTCTTTTATCTGAGGGATAGTAATACAAAACTTGCATTTTACTAATGGAGCAGTTTATCGTGTCCACCTGGCTTTTGGTAAAAACGTTGGCAAATATCTGGCATTTACATAAAACTAAAATGCAGGTAGTGATTATAAATATTTTATTTTGCTGTTTCATATTATAAATATTTTACGTTTTTTTGATGTTTTGCGTTTTTGTTTCAGGCTGGCTGGGGATAAAAAGCTTTTGCGATACTTTAATTCCCTTTGCCTTGAAATCGTTATAAAACGTGGGTTTTACTCCCAACGGTCTGAAAATTCCCACAACTTTGCCTTTTTCGTCAACGCTAGTTTGTTCATATTCAAATAAATCTTCAATTAAAACCTGATTTTCCTCACGTCCGGTTACTTCAGTTATCCTTGTAACTTTTCTTGTTCCGTCAGCAAACCTAGATAACTGCACTATAAGGTGAACAGCTGATGATATCATTTCCCTTAACGCCCAAATGGGAAGTTCGGCTCCCGCCATCAAACACATAGCTTCCAACCTTGAAAGAGCGTCTTTTGGAGTATTGGAGTGGATAGTCGCAAGGGAACCTTCATGACCGGTGTTCATTGCCTGCAACATATCTAAAGCTTCGGCTCCCCTTACTTCACCGACAACTATTCTGTCCGGTCTCATACGAAGGCAGTTTT
>DATKZD010000193.1:0-2275 GCA_035528195.1 Elusimicrobiales bacterium | reverse complement strand
TGAACAAGGATTAGACCTTGTGGAAATAGCACCGCAGGCAAAACCGCCGGTTTGTAAAATTTTAGATTACTCCAAGTATATTTACGAGTTAAAAAAAGAAAAGCGTCAGCAGAAAAAGAAACAGAAAGATACGGGAGAACTAAAAGAAATACGCTTTAAAGTAAGAATAGGAAAACACGATTTAGACACTAAAATAGCGCATACAAGAAAATTTTTAGAAAAAAAAGACAAAGTAAGACTAACGGTTATATTTCGCGGGAGAGAAAATCAGCACAGGGATTTAGGAAGAGACCTGCTCACATCAATGGTGGAACAACTTAAAGACCTTTCCAAAATGGAAGGCGGTATACAAATGCAGGGAAACAGAATGAGTGTAAACTTATCTCCCAAGTAATTAGAGGATTAAATTATGCCTAAACTTAAAAGTCATAGCGGAGCAAAAAAAAGATTTCGCAAAACTGCAACAGGCAAATGGACGCACAGAAAAGCTAATAGAAGACATTTGCTTACTGGAATGTCATCTGAATGCGGCAGTGCGCTTAGAAGTAAAAACGTATTGGATTCTACCAGTGCGGAAGCAAAAATTTTATCAAAAAAATTACTACCTTACGGTTAAAGGAGCAGGGATACAATTTACCCGATTTAAAAAATGAGAACTAGATATACAACAGGAAAAAATAAAAGAAAAAAGAAACTATTTAAATTTGCAAAAGGATACCGTAGCGAAAAATCAAAGCGTCTTCGCATGGTAACGCAGCAGGTTGAAAAATCTTTAACTCACAGTTTTACGGGAAGGAAAGATCGTAAAGGCGATTTCAGAAGCCTTTGGATTATGAGAATAAATGCGGCAGTGCGCGAACTTGATATGAACTACAGTCAATTCATTCACGGACTTGCAAAAGCAGGGATAACTTTAAACCGCAAAATGTTGTCGGAGATGGCTATAAAGGATCCGAATTCTTTTAACGAACTGGTCAAAGTTGTCAAATCAAACAAATAAAATGACCCGTAACGAATGGGAAAAGAAACATTTAGAAATAAGCAAAACCTACCTCAAAGCATTTAAAAATGCTGCATCTCTTTCCGAATTGGAAAATCTTAAAGTCAAATGCCTTGGCAGAAAAGGCGACTTAACCGCATTGCTTAAAAACTTAAAAGATTTTTCCATAGAAGACAAAAAAGTACTAGGCGTGAAAGGAAATGAACTAAAAAAAGAACTTTCCGAAGTACTTTCGCTCCAAAAAAACAAACTTGAAACATATCTGCTTACAGACGAACTAAAAAAAGAAAAAATAGACATCACCCTGCCGTCATATCCCTTTACCAAGGGAAAACTTCATCCCCTTACTATCGCTCTACGCACAATGACGGATATTTTTATAAATTTGGGATTTACCGCAGTTAACGGCCCTCACGTTGAAGACGAAAAAACTAATTTTGACGATTTAAATACGCCTGATTATCATCCTGCGCGCGCAATGCAGGATACTTTCTATTTAAACACCGAAAAAAAATATCTGCTTAGAACTCATACCTCCAACGTCCAGATAAGATATATGCGTAAAAACAAACCTCCCATAAGAATCATCTCGCCGGGAACGGTATTTAGACGCGATGCGGTGGATGCAAGCCACTCGCCGGTATTTAATCAAATTGAAGGTTTGTACGTAGATAAAAATGTCAGCATGGCGGATTTGCGTCAAACGCTTACGGCTTTTATGCGCACTTTGTTTGGTGAAGGTGCATCAATAAGATTTAGACCCAGCTATTTTCCTTTTGTAGAACCCGGAGTGGAAGTGGATGTTAAATGCGTATTTTGCAGGCACGGTAAACCCTGTTCGGTTTGTAAATCCACAGGGTGGATAGAAATGCTGGGTGCAGGAATGGTGCATCCGAATGTTTTTGAGGCGGTAGGAATAGACCCCGAAATTTATTCGGGCTATGCATGGGGTATGGGAGTAGAACGTCTTGCTATGTTAATGTACGGCATTAGCGATATTAGAACGTTCTACGAAAATGACGTAAAAATTTTGAGGCAGTTTTAGAGTTATGAAAATATCATACACGTGGCTAAAGGGTTTCATAGACATTAAGCTTACTCCGCAGGAACTGGCGCAAAAGCTGGTGTCTTTAGGCATTGAAACGTCTTCTGTTTATCAAACGGGCGCAGATTTTTCCAACGTTATTACAGCACAAATTAAGAAAATAGACAAACATCCCAATGCAGATAAACTTTCTCTGGTAGAAGTTAACTACGGTAAAGGCAGCGCAACTG
>DATKZD010000192.1:0-12051 GCA_035528195.1 Elusimicrobiales bacterium | reverse complement strand
ACCACCTTTAAAATCCGACATCAATATCCAGTTTAGCTTTATTGACAATGTCGTAATTGAATTTATGTTTTATTTTGCCGTCGTCAAGCGTGAAGCTTTCATCATCGGGATCTAGTATAATTCCTACAAAATTACGCTGTCCATCTAGGGATTGTTTTAGCTCCACTTTAACACGGCTGTTTACAAATTGTTTAAAATGTTTGGGTTTTGTAAGGGGGCGGTTTATGCCGGGAGAAGAAACTTCAAGCACATAAGCGCCCTGTATGATTTCTTCCATATCAAGTACCCCCCCTAGGATGTTTGACATTTTTTGGCACTCGTCTAAATTTATTTTTCCCTCGTTTTTATCAATAAAAAACTGAATCATGGTTTTTTGGCGGTACTTGCCTACTACCAGGTCAATCAATTCCATATTATGCTGGTTTAGGGCCGGAGTTACTGCATTTTCTATTATTTCTTTTAGTTCCATTTTATCCTTTCTTGTGCCTAATTTTTTCGCTCAAAATCGGTGCGAAAAATGCGTCATTTGCGCTGTTTAAATATCTTTTTCTGTCGGGGTAATATTCGGAAGTTTGCGTCTGTTGATAAGTCTTACAAAGATATCCTTAAAAGTTTTTAAAAAAAAAGCGGCTACACTCTAAGGCGCCACTTTCAAATGACTGTATTCATTATATTAACTTGATGAAGACAAAGTCAATGGCAGTTATGTGTTTGATATTTTTCGGTACCCTGAGATACAAGCTTATTGTTTTAATCCACTATTAAAATAGAGCTTTTTTCGGACATCAGAGGATTTGAGGGGTCAAAAATCCGTTTACCGTCAACCTCAAAATTATATTTGTATTTTCCGCTAAACAGATAAACTTTTGCTTTCCATACACCGTCTTGAAACGTCATCTCTATGGGTTTCCATACCGAAAAAGAACCCACTAAATTTACAGATTTGGCGTTTGGATTTGTATAAACTATGGTAACGCCCTTAGCTTTCGGTTTTTCTTCCTGTGTTAAAACAAGAGTTTCGTTTTCGCTTTTATCTTTAGTTTGTAAAATATCTTTTTCGGAGGGAGTATCGGTTTCAATAATCGGTTTTGTTTCGGCGGATTTATCTTCTAAAATTGATTTTTGTGTTTGGTTATTTTCTTCAAGCAGTTCTTCGGGTATATCCGAAGATTTATCGTTCAAAGTAATATCATCGCCTGCATCGGAATATTGTTGAGAAGGCTGTTCTAGTTTAACATCTTTCGTGAGCGCTTTTTTTGTTTCTTTTAAAACTTCGCTGTGTTCATTGAAAAGTTTGACTATGTAGGACTTAGCTTTGATAAAACGTTTTGGAGAAATGCCTAAGTACGACTTAATGGTTCCATACAGTAAAAAACCGAAAAACACTGTTGAAAGGAAACTAAATAAAATAGCAAAAGGAATAATATGTTCCAAAAAACTTTTTTTGTTTTTACTTTTTCTATTTTTATTTTCTTTGTTTTTATTTTTCATTTTTCATCCTACAGGAAGACTACAGTAATGTTACAATAGTTTTTGAGCAAATGGCAAAATTCACGCTTTATTTTTAAAACCAGACACAAATTTTAGCGCATCGGAACGTGTCCTTACTTTTTTTTCTACTTGAGCAATACGAAGTTTTTCTAAAATTTCACCTATTTTTGGAGACGATTTCATTTCTAGCAGTTCCATAACGTCATTTCCGTTAATTAATTTTTTTGGCATTATTTTGGGTTGCTGGCAAAAAAACAGTCTCAACATCAAATTTATTACCTGAATATGCCTAAGCGTTTTTTTAATTCCCTCCCTTTCAAGCCCTCCGGCAGTGATTGGAAAAGGTTTCCTGTGAGACTGGGGAAGGATATTAAGCAGCGAATCTTTTGAAATATAACTGGCATAATCCGCCCAGCAAATTAGAAGAAGAGGAATGGAAAAACCTTCCGTGTCCCTGAAAAAGCGATACACCGCCCTATTGGTAATAAGAGGGTTACTTGCAAGGTTACCGATTCGCAAATGTTCTTTGATAACGGAAGTGATAATTCGTATGTTATTTCTACTAAACCTCCAATTTTTTAAAATTTCACCAGACATTTTAGAACCCAATCCCTCGTGATAGAAAAATCTTAGTCTGCCCCCCATCATTTTTGCCGTTTTTGGTTTGGCTACATCGTGCAAGAGAACTGTAAGCTTGAGAATATTTTTTTTATCTTTCCATTCGGCAAGATGTTTATGAAACTTTGGGAAAAATAATTTTAGATTATCCAAAAGATATTCTATTTTTTCCAAAACGTTAAAAGTATGTTTTAAGACCCCCCCCTTACCGTAATAAACGACGGCGCATTTTCGCGCTGATTCTAACTGAGGTATAAGTTTGGTTAAAAGACCGTATTTGTCTGCATCTTCCATATATTTTCTGGAATTACCGTAAGATAAAATTTTTAAAATTTCATCCTGAATTCTCTCGCCTGAAACGGAATTGATACTGTCGGAATGTTTTTTTACCTGTTCCAAAGTATTTTTGGTAGTTTTAAAATCAAATTGCGCCGCAAATCTAAAAGTGCGCAGCATTCTTAAGGGATCTTCTTTAAAGGATTCTTCGCACGTGATGTTGATTTTGCCGTCCTTGATATCTTTTAAAGAACCCGCTAAATCTATAAGGTTTTTTTTCTTAATACCCTTTAACGCAAGCAAAGTTTTATTTTCGTTCTTTGACGTCTTAATTTTTAGTGTCAGTTCGGACGAATGCGCAAGGGGATATGCCAGCGCATTTATTGTGAAATCTCTGCTCAATAAATCTTCCCGTAAATCTTTACCGACAAAAGCGGATATATCTATTTGAATTTTTTCTTTCTTTGTTATGAAACGGTAAACTTTAGTATCCTCATCTAATACAAAAAACGTGGCGTCTAAAACTTTTGCGATTTGTTTCATATTCCTAGGATTTACGTCGGGCAAAATTATATCTATGTCGCAGGAATAGCGCTTCAAAAAATAGTCCCTTAAAATGCCTCCCACGATATATCCTTCAGGAAAAAGGGAAGAAAGCTTTTTTAAAATGTTTTGGCTCATAATTTACCTGCAACGACGGCGTTATCGTGTGACCGCCGTTTTTTTTCTACTTGTTCCATATGTTTTTGTCTAAGGTGCCTTTTTAAAACTTTATTTAACGCATTTTTGGGAAGAAAATCTATAATTTCAATTTCACGGGGGCGTTTGTAGGCATCTAAATGTTCCCTTGCAAATTTCATTAAATCGGATTTATCTGTTGGAAAATCTTTATTTAAAACACAAAAACACTTAATTAGCTCTTCGCCGTCTTTATGCGGAACGCCTATCACTGCGCATTCTTCTACCGACCTGTGCTTTAAAAACACGGACTCTACCTGCAAAGGGAAAACTTTTAATCCCTTGTTTATAATCATGTCTTTTTTTCTATCGCATATACGCAGATATCCATTGTCGTCTAACATTCCTATATCACCCGTTTTAAACCAGCCGTCGGGAGTAAAACTTTCTTCGGTGGATTTTTTATCTTTAAAGTACCCTTGAGTTACACAAACTCCCTTGACGCATATCTCACCTTCCTGATTGCAATTTAATGTGTTTAATTTTTCGTCAATTATCTTTACTTGCGCATTGGAAATAGTTTTTCCTACCGAACCTATTTTTCTAGCACCCAGCTTATTGATAGTTACTACAGGGCTAGTTTCCGTAAGTCCGTAACCCTCAAGCAAAGGGACCCGTATCTTTTTTTCAAAATTAGTTACAACGCTTTCAGGAAGCGGAGCCGCTCCCGACATACAAAGGCGGACTTTTCTAAACGCCCAGTATTGGAGAAAATATTTTTTTAACCCTTTCGCTTCTTTAGATAGTACCCCGAAAAGCTGAGGTACTCCGGCAACTACGGTTACCTTTTCTCTGCCCATCATATTTAGCCATGGCGCAGCGGGGGCAATATGCGAAGTTAAAACTATTTTGGATCCCAATAATATAGGTAGTATGACGGTGGAGGTAAAGGAAAATGTGTGAAACATCGGCAGTATGCACAAGAAAACATCATCGGCAGTCAAGTTCAAAGCGGATATGCACGATAAAGCGTTAGAGATAATGTTGCCATTTGTGAGCATAACGCCCTTGGGATTTCCTGTCGTGCCCGAAGTATAAAAAATTCCTACAATATCCGTTTCTAAAACGTGCTGGTTATGCGCTTCGGGATTATAAGAGGTTTTTTTGAGCAATTTTCGAAAGTTTAATACGTCATTGTTTAAGTCAGCATCGGGTAGAGCATCTACGGATATAATAAATTCCAAGCTATCTATTTTGCCTTTTAATTTTTTGTAAGGGGCTAGAAATTCTTTTTGGGTTACAACTCCTTTAGAACCTGAATGAGAAAGGATAAATTCCAGTTCATCAGTTTTGGATATTAGAAAATTTATGGGTACGGCTATCGCTCCTATTTTAGACAATGCAAGGCAGGTTATTATAAATTCGGGCGAATTTCTAAGCGCTATTGCAACTTTATCGTTTTTTCTAACGCCTAAAAACCATAGCATATCAACAGCTCTGTCTACGTCCATCAAAAAGCTATGGTAACTTAAAGTGGCTTTAGGGGATGCTAAAGCAGTCCTTTCAGGTTCATTGGAAGCTGTTTGGATAAGCGCAGAATAAAGAGTTTTTAAGTCAGGCATATTTGTAATTTTACCATTTAAGCAAGCAGTGTTGCTTAAAGTAAGCAATACTTAAATCGGATTTAATCTTTTATTAAGCAAACGGTTTGGTCGTTCTTTCTTTGGAGATTACATTGCGGTAGTGATAAGAGTTTCTGTAGCTTCCACACCGTCAATAGTTCTGATTTGGTGAACCACCACACTTGAAAGCGACTGCAAGTCTTCGGACTCCATATCCAAAACGAGGTCCCATCTGCCAAAAACAGCTGACATATGGGCTACCCCCTCTACTTGCCTTATTTCCGCCAACGCAGAATCTTCTTTACCCGCTTTGAGTTTGACTAAAACTAAACCTGTAATCATTGTAAGTACCCCCGTATCCAATGTGTAAAGCTATACCGTGATTATAGCATAACGCAAACCGCTCATAAATAGCAAAAAAATGCTGAAATCCTGTGAGAATATATGAAAGAGGCGTGTGGGGATTTAAAAAAAGGACTGCAAAATAAACTCCCTCTTTTCCCTATATAAATCCCCCGCAATCCCCCTTTGTTAAAGGGGGAGTTATAGGGAGTTAAAGAGGGGTATGCCCTGAGCGTAGCGAAGTGACGAAGCAATCACCTCCCCCCATGTCGTTGCGAGCGAACCATTCCGAAGCATTTCGACTGCGCTCAATGTAAACCTTAGCGAAGGATGGGTAGCGAAGCAATCTGTCAAGGTAAGTTAGCGATGACATACATACTAAAAGTACAAGAGTATTCTTACTCTGAAAGATTGCTTCATAAGCACAGCAAGAAGCAAATTCGCAACGACACCGTCGGGAGCAACGATATAGTATGTAGAAACTAATAAAAAAGGACTGCACATTATTTCTCCCCCTTGTGAAAGGGGGGCTAGGGGGGATTTTACCACGATAGATTGCCGCAGTCGCCCTAAACCCTGCGTGGTTTTGGGATCCTTCGCAACGACACAAAGTGAAAGATTGCTTCATAAGCACAGCAAGAAGCAAATTCGCAACGACATAAATAGGTACATTACTGCATTTCAGACAAAATTTTGTTCCATCTGCCGTCGGTTGCCATAAAATTTATTTCCGTTTTTCCATTTTTTTTGTGAGTTAATTTCGTTACCATACAGGAAGAATAAATCTCTTTTGATATTAAAGCGTAATTTTGATAATCCAGCGTCAATTTTCTGGATTTAAATTTTTTTAAAAGAACTTTTTGGACTTTTTTAAGTAAACTAGCGATACCCTTCTTATCTAGTGCGGAAATAAAAACGGCTGACGGATAAAGTTTTTTAAATTTTTGCAGTTTATATGCAGATATTAAATCCGTCTTGTTAAATACTTCCATTGAGGGTATTTTGTCTGCGTCCAATTCTTTTAAAGTTTCGGTAACTGTTTTTCTGTGTACGTCAATTAAATCCGATGAAATATCCTGTACGTGTAAAATGCAATCGGTTAGGGCTATTTCTTCAAGCGTTGCCCGAAATGCCGCAACAAGTGTATGCGGAAGTTTTTGTATGAAACCCACCGTATCGGTAAAAAGAATTCTTGCTCCTGAACCCAGCTTGACTTTTCGCGTTGTGGGATCCAATGTGGCAAATAGTTTGTCGTCTGTATAAACTTTTTCTACTGAACCTGCCCTGAGCGAAGTCGAACGGGTCGCCAAAGTATTTAAAAGCGTTGATTTGCCTGCGTTGGTATATCCTACTATCGCTATGCGGGCAAGCGGGATAGTTTCCCTTCTTTTCCTGCGAAGTTGCCTTTCTTTCCTTATGACATTTATTTCTTTTTTAAGACGCACTATTTTATCTCTTATCCTTCGCCTATCATATTCCAATTTTCTTTCTCCCGGTCCGCGGGTCCCTATTCCCCCCTTCTGTTGCATCATTGAAATACCTGCTCCCGAAAGTCTTGGAAGCATATAAACAGATTGCGCAAGTTCTACCTGAAGTTCACCTTCGCGTGTGTTTGCCCTTTGGGCGAAAATATCCAATATAAGTCTTGTCCTGTCTATTACTTTTGAAGGTATGATTTTTTCAAGATTGCGTTGCTGTGCGGGAGAGAGTTCTTCGTCAAAAATTACCGTTGAAACATTTTCCTCCTGCGCTACCTGCGCAATTTCGCTAGCTTTTCCCGAACCTATCAAAGTAGACGGAACATATTTTGCCAGTTTAATAAAATAAGTTTTTACGGTTTGAGCGCCAGCGGTATCTGCAAGTCGTTCTAATTCGTCCAGCGAGACTGCTTCGGGTTGGATTCTTTTTTTGAGTTGATGTCCTACAAGTATTACTTTTTCCATTTTTGTATTATCTTTTCCGCTAGGGCGTCGGTGTTCCACTCTTCGGGAATATCTACGTTTACGAGGAATACATTTTTATATCTTTTAAACCACGTTGTCTGCCGTTTTGCATATGCTTTTGTAAGCCCTATTATTTTTTCTATTGCTTGCGTTTTAGTAAGTTTACCTCGCACAAAATCCAATACCTCTCTATACCCTAAACTTTTAAGTGCGGGGCAGTCAGGTTTATACCCACTTGCAAGCAGTTTATTTGTTTCGGTTATCATATCGGGAAAAATTTTGTGCGTACGTTGTTCTATCCGCTTATGCAGTAATTTTTTATCCCATTTGAGTAAAACAAACAAAGCTTTGTCTGACGGAAGTTTATCATACTTTTTCGTATGAAAACTTGATATGGGGCGTCCTGTAAGTTTATATATTTCCAGCGCTCTTATGAGCCGCTGGGTATTTTGCGCAGGGATTTTTTCGGCTGATACGGGGTCAATTTTTTGGAGTTTTTTATGAAGTGCGGCGTTTCCCTTTTTTTTAATTTCTTCGGTCAATTTTGTCCTAATTTTTTCGTTGGCTTTTGGAAGTTTGTCCATACCCACAAAGTATGACTGAATGTATAATCCCGTTCCTCCCGCCAATATGGCAACGTTCCCTCTTGCTGTTATTTCTTTAATGATTTTTTTTGTCTGTTTGCAAAAGACAGATGCGTCGTAAGTTAAGTTTGGGTTTAGTATGTCGGTAAGATGATAGTTAATGCCGTCTACTACGTAGAGCGTATTCTCTTTGTTCCACTTTCCGTTGGGCTTGGCAAGTCCTGCGTTTAATGATTTATATACTTGGCGGGAGTCGGAGGATATTATTTCCCCTTTTACTTTGCGCGCAATTTTTAGAGAAAGTTCGGTCTTTCCTGTTGCAGTTGCACCCATTATTACAATGGGTTTTTGGTTTTCCGACATTAAATTATTTTGATGTTTTATTTTCTTTCGCCTGAAACAGACTCTCGTCTTTTTGAGGTTTGTTGCACAGATAATGGCATTTGCAATTTTCTACGCATGCTTCGGGTAAATGAAGCGACAATCTGGTTTCGCAATCTTGAAAATCTTCCGCCATTGCATTTATTTTACCTTCGCTAGCTTTACTGATGTCTACAAACGCAATTCCTGTCATATACACGCCTGCTTTTTCTCTTACCCACGAAACCCTTCCTTTTATGGGTATTTTTTCCAGACTGGGAACATTAAGGCATATTTCAAGAATGTTCATTTTGGGTGGTTGCATAAAAGTCATCAAACTCATTCCACCGGCCGAAAGATTGGATATTATCGCAGGTTGGCTTGGCGTATTGCCTTTCTTATCGGGATCTTGAAATTTTATTTCTATCGGCTCTAAAAGGCCGGTCATAATCGTGATACGATTGTGTTTTCTTCTTTCATCTGCTTTAGATTTGCTTTCCTTTTTCATAATGCGTCCCCTATTAAAGTATGTTTAAATCTTCCCCTAATCTTAACTTTTAATATGCTTCCAGGTCTATGATTTTTATTAACTTTTTTGGAGTCTATTTTAACACGGTAATTGGAAGAGGTTCTCCCCCGATTATCCGATTCCATTAGCACTTGTTGCACGGTACCTATCTGTTTTAGAAATTGTTCGCTTGAAGTTTTTTTGACGGTTTCCAAAAGTTTTTTTAACCTTCTTTCTATAACGAGTTGCGTTATTCTTCTTTTGTGTTTTGCAAGTTCGGTATTTGCTCTCGGGGAGTACTTAAAACAATAAGCGTTAGAAAAGCCGCATTCTTTGACAAGGTTTAATGTTTCATTAAAATCAGCATTGGTTTCTGTAGGAAATCCCACCATCAAATCAGTTGATACAGAGATATCTCTAGCTTTTAACTTCTCTACCAGCGTGATTATTTTTTTCCTTGTATACCCACGTTTTACAAGTTTGAGAATTTTGTCGGAACCCGACTGTATGGGTAAATGAATGCTTCGCGCCACCTTTGGGCAGTCGTCTAGTGTTTTGATAAATTCTTCGTTTACGTATGCCGGGTGCGGACTCATATAACGAATTCTTTTTACCTGCGGTATTTTATGTATCAGCCTGATAAGTGCGGAAAAATTAACCCCCTTACTGCGGTAAGAATTAACGGTTTGTCCAAGCAGTATAATTTCTTTTGCGCCGTTTCGGCATGAGCGTTTTACATCTTCCAAAATTTTTTCCGAAGGATAAAAAACGGATTTTCCCCGTACCGAAGGGACTATGCAATAACTGCATTTATGACTGCACCCGCGCATTATCGTTATAAATTCGCTTACCTGCGATTTTTGCAGGCATTTGGAAGCGCAGTAGTCAGAAAGGTTTTTTTCGCACATAGCTTTTGCAAGTATTGAGGGAAATTTGTCAATTTCTTTCGCTCCTAGAACAATATCAATATGAGGAAATTTTTGCCGTAGTTTATCCCCCATTCTTTGTGCTGCGCATCCTGTAACTGCAAGCAGTCTGTTATCGCCCGCATTTTTCCATTTTAACAAGCGGCCAATGTAAGACAATGCCCGATGTTCTGCGTGTTCCCTCACCGTACAGGTATTTACCAAGACTGCATCTGCTTTTGAAATAGTTTCCGTCGGAGCAAAACCGTACTTTGCAAATTCCTTAAGAAAAAATCGGGAATCTGCAAGATTCATTTGACATCCGAAAGTTTGCACGAAAATTTTTTTCACTTATTATGCTTTACCTTAAATTTAATTTCCTTAGATATTTTGGTGTTATTTGTAGCGTTTATTGCCCTTGCCTTCAACTTATAAGTACCGGGGGCAAAATTAAACCAGTCAAACCACCAGTATCCTATTGAATTACGGCACGATTGCCATTCTTTGCCGTTAAGGCGTATCTCCACTCTGTCGCAGGGACTTGCGCCCAGTCTGAAAGTATAATAATCCGTGGTAATTACTTCACCGTTATGCGGATGATCAACGATGATGTAGTGTTTAGGCGCTTGCGTTTTAACGGTTTCATTTTTTACTGCCGTAACCTTTGGTACAATCTTTTTTTTTGCGAGCGTTTTTTTTGATACGCTTCCGATTACATTTTTAACTGCACTTTTTATTTTTCTGTTTTTTCTTTTTTTTGTTGCAACTGCCTGCATTTTATCCCCCTTAATCCCAACCGCCATATGCGGTTTGAGACCCTCAATTATGATAATTTACTCTACAATTATAAAACATTTATCAGGTGTTTAAGATGCAATTTTATGGGATTGGGCAACTGCACTTTTACAACAACCTTTTTTTTTGACTCCAATGCTTTAAAATCGCCAAGGCTTTGAGAGGATATCAATTGACGGAATGTGTAGGGTTTTTTGGGGATAATTATATCGGGTTTACCGCAAGACTCAATTATTAAAAACACACCACCTGTTCCCCCCCCCTTGTGCAACTGTCCTGTGGAGTGAAGGTATCTGGGGCCGTAACCAAATAGGGTAGGAACGTTTTTTTTGACGGTTATTTTTCTACGTAAAGTTCTAAGCAATGAGTGTATTTGCGGGTTTTGGGGCAAGTATGCAAGTATGCCGACATAATAATTCTTTTTTATAAACGAGTAAAAGTTTTGAGGTAAATTTTCCAATTTTTTACTTTTTATTTTTTTTATTGCGGATTTGGAATAAAGTACCTGTATTTCTTTGATTTCTTTTTCTTTCTTGCGGGTAGATGCGGATTTTAAAATGTTTCGCATAAAAATTTTGCTTTGTTCCACATCGGGTTGGCTAAAAGGATTAATTTTTAAAACAAAACCTGCGGCTGCCGTTGCAAGTTCCCATAGGTAAAACTGGATGCCCAAATCGTAAACGTCGGACAATTTGATGTCTATAACGGGATATTTTTTCTTTTT
The DNA here is from genome assembly GCA_035528195.1 of Elusimicrobiales bacterium. GTDB lineage: Bacteria > Elusimicrobiota > Elusimicrobia > Elusimicrobiales > Elusimicrobiaceae > DATKZD01. The sequence goes on along the minus strand of DATKZD010000192.1, from coordinate 1,205 downwards.
TAGGGTTTTTATATGACGATGTAAAGTTTTATCGTTTTTATTTCCAAGCATAAAATTTACAAATATCCTATCACGGCAATAGTTGAAGTTTTCAATTACGGGTTCGTGTACTATCGGCACTATGCCTTTGCCTTCTTTGCCTGTGCTTTCTGCGATAAGCTGTTCTATCCATAACCCAAAAGGCTGGAGTTTTTTTGGCATAACAAGCGTTAGTTTATCTATTCCTTTTAGATATCCGTTTCCCAGTAATGCGCCGAGCATCAACGCAGGATTTTGGCTATATGTTTTGAGGTATTTTTTAGAAAAGCCGACAGCCCGTTTTAAAAGTTTTTTGATGTCTATTCCCATTATGGCGGCGGGAACGAGACCGAAGTAACTTAAAGCGGAAAATCTTCCGCCTATGTCTGAAGGATTTATGAAGGTTTTTCTAAAATTTAATTTTTCTGCAAGTTTTACGAGTTCGGTTTCCGCATCCGTTATTGCGATGAAATTTTGCCCTGCGTTTTTGACCGATTTTTTTAATTTACCGTAGAAATATACAAGCTGGCTGTGCGGTTCGGTTGTGGTTCCCGATTTACTGGCTACGATAAAAAGCGTCTTCTTTAGGTTAAGCTGACGTTCCGTATCCAGTATTTGTTCGGGGTTTGTGGTATCTAAAACAAAAAGTTTCGGATATCCTTTTTTATTTTTAAAAACTGTTCTAAAAACTTCGGGGGCTAAACTGGAACCCCCCATTCCCAATACTATGCAGTAGTTGAATTTGCTTTTTATTGAATTTACGAATTTAGTTATTTCCTCTGCGTCTTTTAGCATTTCATCTGCTATGTTTACCCAACCCAACGCATTGGAAATTATGTTTTTGTTTACGGAGTCTTTTTTCCACAAAGTAGCGTCTTTTTCCAAAAGCCGATTTAGAAAATCAGCTTTACGAAGTGTTTCGGTGCCGCTCGCCAAAAAATTTTTAGATTTTGGATTTAATTCTATTGTCTTCATAAGATTTTTTATTGAAATGTTCTTTTTGTGTTTTATTTTTTTAATCCCCCCTCCCCCCCTTTCTCAAGGGGGAGTATAAGAAAAAGGAATTACTTCAAGTTTTCATCCTCAATCGCTTTCATTTTGTTTAGGCGCCTTAAATGACGTTCCTGATTGGAAAATTTAACATTTAGAAAGGATTTTACTATTGTCTCAGCGAGAGTTTGCCCTAT
>DATKZD010000191.1:0-3311 GCA_035528195.1 Elusimicrobiales bacterium | reverse complement strand
TTACGTTTTTGGATTTTAACTTCCTTATTATTATGGGGCCAAGAACAAGACTCATTAGAAATGCGGTTATTATGGCTCCACCCGTTCTAAAGGTAATGTAGCTAAAAACGTTTAAAGGTCCAAAAATTTCTTTGTATAGCGAGATGTAATAAAACATAATACTTTACGCACCCTTGTTTTGATAATTTTAAGTAACTTAAATTTAACTCTAAACTATAGCTTAAAGTTTTTTGAGGAGATTTTCAAATCCCATAGAGCGTGATGCCTTAAAAAGTATGACGGCGCCTTTTTTTCGGGCGTCTTTAAGCCGTTTAATCCATACCGATGGAGTTTTACTGTAAATCAGTTTATTTTTTGGCATTTTTTTACAGCAGGTCTTGTAGGCATTGTACATTTGCCCGCCCGTCATAAATATCGTGTCTATATCGGCAGTGATAAGTTTCCCGCCCAACTCCAAATGATATTTTTTAGAAAATTTCCCGAGTTCTTTCATATCGCCCAAAACGGCTATTTTAGATTTTGTCGTTTTCATATCTGATAGTGTTTGTATTGCAATATCGGTGGATTTAGGATTGGCGTTGTATGCATCAAATATAATTGTGGATTTCCCTTTGTGTATCACCTCTAGGCGCATTGGTATACTTTTAAACCCTTTCAAACCTTTTGTTATTGTTTTCCAGTCTAATCCCATAGCAATTGCCACACCGCATGCCCCTGCGGCATTAATACGGTTATGCGTTTGTAATTTTGAGGGTATTTTGTATTCCCCCCCCCTGTAACTAATAACAAAATCTTTTTCCCGTAATACCCTAATATCTGCGTCTTCGCTAAATCCGAACGTAATGCTTTTTCCTTTCCAACTTTTTTTAAATTTCCCCAACATAGTATCATCGGCGTTATAAACCAATGTCCCGCCCTTTTTGATACATTTTGTAATTTCAGTTTTTGTACGGTAAATATTTCCAATGTTCTTAAAATACTCAAGGTGAGAGGGAGATATATTAGTTATTACCGCAACGTCAGGCTTTACAAGGTTTCCTATTTCATAAATATCGCCTCTTTTTTTTGCCGCCAGTTCAAAAATACCGTATTTTGACCCGGTATCTATTTCCATTATTGAAAAAGGCACTCCGAATTGATTATTTAAATTTCCGGCATTTGCAAAAGTCTTTCCCCTTTCCCTGAAAATAAGTTTCAGCATTTCTTTTGTTGTAGTTTTACCGTTGGAGCCTGTAACTGCGACTATTTTCATTTTGCTTTTTTTTATCCTAAACAAACTTAATGCGTGTAATGCTTTCAAAGTATCTGCTACTTCTAAAACGTATAGAGGAGCTTTTTTAAGTTTTTTTAACGTGCCTTTTTTAACTACTATGCCTTTTGCACCCTTCCTTATAACTTCGGGTAAAAATCTATGCGCATCGTAGCTATCGCCTTTTAAACACCAAAAAACGGAATTTTTTGTAACCAATTTGGAATGAGTTATAAAGGAATTAAACTTGGCATTAGGATTTTTAGCGGTAAGTTTGCCTTCTGTAATCGTTTCAAGTTTTTTCCAAGTTAAATTAAGTTTCATATGTTTTATTTAATTCCTTATCAAATTTGTTGCGCCTCGGGTTTCTTTGTTGATACTTTTCTAACTTCAATATCAGGTCTCACTCCGTAAATCGCTAAAAGTTTTTTTGCCACATATTTAAAAGCGGGAGTGGCAGTTATTCCGCCGTACGAACTCGTTTCGGGCTGATCTATTACTACTAAAATAGTAAATTTGGGATTTGAGGCAGGCAAGAATCCGCAAAAAGACGCAATATGCCTTTCTGTAGAATACTCTCCCGATGCATCTATTTTGCGCGACGTACCTGTTTTGCCTGCTATGCTGTATCCCCTTATTTTAGCACTGGTCGCTGTTCCGCTTTCAATAACCGTCTGCATTATTTTATTCATTTTAGAAGCAGTTTGGCTAGATACGACTCTCCTAATCAGTCTCGGTTCAAATTTATATTGCACATTACCCTCTGAGTCAGTTATCTGCTTTATAAGAGTGGGTTCAATTAAGTTACCGTCATTTGCTATTGCACTAAAAGCGCTTACAAGTTGTATTCCCGTTACAGCTATTCCGTGCCCAAACCCCATTACTGCCAAATCCAAAGGTTTCCATTTTAAAACATTTTGCAGTACCCCTTTTGATTCTCCCGGATAGCTTATTGCAGTTTTTGTTCCAAATCCAAAAGCTCTTATGTATTTATGCATATCTTTTTTGGAAATTTTAAGCGCTATCTTGCTTGCGCATATATTAGACGAAACTTTTATTATGTCAGACACATTTAAAGTTCCGTGTTCTTCGTGATCGTTTATTATCACCGATGGCGAAAACTGCCATTTTCCGTTTTCGCAAAAGAATTCATCTTTCGGCGTTATTTGGTTAGTATCAAGCCCTGCAGATACTGTAACTACCTTAAACGTTGAACCGGGCTCGTAAGTCCATTGAAATAAATTTGCTTTCCCGCTTACCCGTGGATTTGACGCTGATGCTAAAATTTCTCCCGTAGCGGGATTTTGAACTATAATAAAACCGCCCTTTGCCCTGTTTTTTGTTATCGCATCGTCCAACGCTTTTTCGGCAATATATTGCGCACGGTTATCAATGGTTAAATGCAGATTCAATGCGGACATATCTTTTTTTACATCAGTCTCGTATATCACTCTGCCGTATCTGTCTTTTATTGCTTTGGATCTTGAGGGCTTATCAGCACTTAGAATATCTTCGTACAAAAATTCTATCCCTGAAACTCCGTCATTTTTGGAATTAACCGAGCCCAAAAGATCTGTCGCTAAATCTTTGTCAGGATGAAACCTCTTACTACGAAGAGTTAATACCAACCCTTCCAAATTTTCTTTTTTTGCCGCATTTTCAAGCTTTTTTGCCATAGAAGGTTTAATTCCTTTGCGGATATAGAAAAAGTTTTTATTATTTTTCCATTCTTCCTGCAACCTGCTTTCTGCTATCCCTAATGTATTTGAAAGTACTTTTATGAGTTTAGAGGGATTTAAAACGTATTTCTTTGATATGGCGCAATCGTAGGTAGGTAAAGATTTGGCAAGAATTTTGGAGTTTCTATCGTATATAACTCCACGCGACTTTTTGTGTTTTATTATTATTTGCACTACGCGTTCTGCACGGGTTTTAAACTTACTGTGGCATATTATCTGCAGATAGAATAACTTTGCAGTTATTAACACGGCAGCTGCTAAACATATTGTTAGTATGAGTTTAAAGCGGCTTTGTAAACTTTTATTCATCTAATGTGACAACA
>DATKZD010000190.1:0-2019 GCA_035528195.1 Elusimicrobiales bacterium | reverse complement strand
TGTAAAACGTCTTTGAAGCCAAATCTATCGCAAATTCCATTTCTACTTCACAAGCCATAGATCTTTTACCAATGTTAAGCATAAATTCTACTATGTCCGCCATAGGGAAAATATCAGATTTTAAGATGGGCGCAAAAGTTATAACTTTAGGACCTGTTCTGGCGGTACCTTCATAAAACATATCGTTATCCTGCGAATAAGTAGAAGCAATGTTTTGCAAAGTGTTATCTTTCATTGCATATTCTAAATCTAAATTTAATATATCCGCCGTCGGGGTGTCTGTGGGTATAAAATCGGGATGCTTCATATCCAAAGCCATAAAAGTTTTTTGAGACGTTTCAAAATAATCTTTGGTTGATGCAAACTGAAAATTTATTTTGGGATACGAAGGTGAAAATTTAAATGACTTATAACCCTCTACGACGGTAAATCCAAGTCCCAAAGCTACCTGCGATAGTCCGTTTTGAGGTTTTATCGGCGGGACGGGGTAAAAATTATGCGACTGCGCCACTCCCGATATGTCGGGATAAAATCTGTCTTGATATGTTCGTCCCACCAGTTTCTGTAAAATAACAGCCATTTTTTCTTCGTCCTGCAGGTACGAAACCGACCCGAGATATGCGCGTGCTTTTTCGGAATAGGTAGAAGCATAAACGAGTTTAATGGCATTGGATAACTGTTGTAAACGTGTATTTTCGTCAACGTGATTGTTGGGTATCATATAAGTTTCGTAAATACCGGCAAATGGCTGCGACTGTGAATCTTCCATTATTGAAGAAGAACGTACCGATATGGGGCATCTTATTTCTTTTATGTATTTTTTTAAATTTTCCATTAATTTTTCGGGAAGTTTTGCCTTTAAAAACTTTTCCCTTAATTTTTTGTCATCGGGGTTGGAGCATACCATGGGGTAAAGGTTATTTTCCGACATAAATATATCAAAAATATCCGTCGCTATAACGGTGGAATTGGGAATCGTTATGTGTGCGTTCTGAAATTTGTTTGCAAATTTAGAATCGCGTAAAATTGAGTTGAAAAAAGCAAGTCCTCTAGCTTTGCCCCCAAGTGAACCATATCCTATTTTTGTAAAAGGTATGCGTTCGCTGAAATATCTGCTGTTAAAATCTACTACCACGCCTTTTTCCGTGCTTTTAAGCGAATCGCTTATTATATCCGTTAAATAATTTCTAAGTTCGTCTGCGTCTTTAAACTCCGATACTTCCACGGGGCGCAATTTTCCCGCCAGTTCAAATTCGGTTCTTGCCATTAGCCAGTTTGAAAAATGGTTTCTGCTTCCATGGTAGAGCAAAGATTCGCCGGGGACCGTTTTTAAAAGTTCAAGCAGGGAATGTATATCTTTTGCCGACCCGACAATTTCTCCACTAGGCAGGCGGAATTTAAAATCGCCAAATCCTAAATTGTTTTCAATGAAAGTGCTTAAATCAAAAAGCATAGATTTGGAATGTTTGTTCAAAAATGACGCACCCATTTTTTGTGCAGTTTCTTTATAAGTGTCGGTTGATGACTGTAAAAGTACAGGCATATCCGGAAATTCGCGCTTTACCATACGCGCAAATCTTATGCCTGCTTTAGTATCAGTTTTATCTTTACGCGGGAATTGAATATCGCTGACTATTCCCAAAACATGGTTTTTATATTTTTGGTAGAGTTTTTTTCCTTCTTCAAAATTTGTTGCCAACAGGATTTTTGGTCTTGCCCTCATCCTTAAAAATCTATGCGCCATATTTACGCTTTCTGCGATAAGAAACTGGCTCTGCTTCATTATTTCGGTATAAAGGACAGGGAGAAAAGCCGAGTAGAACCTTACGGAGTTTTCTATTAGTATTATGGCTTTAATGCCCGCTTTAATATCCTTATTGGTATTTTTTCTGTCTTCTACGAGTTTTATTATTGAAAGTAGTATTCTTGCATCGCCGTTCCAAAGAAAAACATAATCTATGTCATGCCCCTGGTGTATGGGAAGTCCCTGTATGTCTATTCTGTTATAAGAAAGTACAA
>DATKZD010000189.1:0-2691 GCA_035528195.1 Elusimicrobiales bacterium | reverse complement strand
TCTAAGACTACTTTTACCTTTAGCAGTTTTAAAATAACTTTCTCTGCGTTTCGCGTCGGTTTTAGATAAATGAGCTTCATAGTAAACTAACTTTAAGGGCAGGCGTGTTTTTGTACTAATAACTTGTCCGCTTTGGTGTGCTTTTATTCTTATTTTTAAATCGGCGGAGTAGCCAATATAGAACTTACTGTCTTTTATGCTTAATAAGATATATACGTAGTACATATTTGCATTTCACTTTATTATAGTATTTGTATTTGCCGTAAACCACGTGGGGTACATGGTACCGGGAGTGGGACTTGAACCCACATGCCCTTGCGGACACCGGTTTTTGAGACCGGCCTGTCTACCAATTCCAGCATCCCGGCTAAAATTAAACAGCATAATCATTTTACTAAAATTTAATAGAGCACGTGTAGTGCAGAGTTTGTTTTTTATTTAAAACTTCCCTACGCCTGCGTAAATCTGTTTACGGTTACAATTAGTCTAATTTGTCCCAACTCGTTTGGCTAAAACCGTTGTGTTTTCTTTTATCATTGTGTTTATTCCTTACGGTTAAAAACCCGCTCTTGCCCCATAATAAAAACCCCTTGACTATTTACGGAAATATGGTTATACTAATATCAAAGTGGAATTATGTGTAAAGAAGTGGGAAATCGTGTAATTGCTAAAAACAACACAATAATGTCTGCAGACAGAAAAAAGGTAAATTAAAAATGGGCGTATTTTTTGGATTGCATAAATATAATTTAGACGGTAAGAACAGACTTATATTACCCGTCTATTTTCGCAATCTACTTAAAAAAGAGAAAGCCAAATACTTTATGCTCGCTTTGGGTTTCAATAAATGTCTTTATTTGTTTTTGCCCTCGCAGTGGGAAAAAATTTCGCAAGATAATCTTTCAATTTTCAAATCCTCGGACAAAGAAAAAGAAAGAGCATTTAAACGGTTCTTCTTCGGTAATGCTGTAAAAGCCGAAGTAGATAAACTCGGCAGAGTGCTGGTCAATACCGTACATAAAAAATATGCCGGCCTAAAAAAGAAAATAATTGTTGTGGGTGTTGGAAATAAAGCGGAAATATGGGACGCAAACCAGTGGGAAAAATATAACAGGAAGGTTATAATTCCAAACAAGGAGAAATTTAGCAAAATTTATGACATATAAATACTACTTTGACAAACTGGGAACAGTCACTATTTTTATAAAGGGTAATGTCAATCAGCCAAAAGCAGGCAACGTTGCTGTAAAGGAAAAACAGGTAATTGCCAGGGAAATAGGTCCGTCTGCGGCAAATAAAGACGCCATTTTTGATATTTCGCCAAACAGACTAAATTAATCGGGCATTTCCATTAATAAAATGCGCTATAAAACGTTTACCCATATACCTGTACTGCTTAAAGAGTCGGCTGATGCGCTTATTACGAATAAAAACGGTATTTATTTAGATGCAACATTGGGTTTAGGCGGACACAGTAAATATTTTTTAACCAAGCTTGGCAAAGAAGCAAAACTCATTGGAATTGACAGAGACAGCCAAGCCGTAAAATTTGCGGAAGATATATTAAAAGGTCATACGAACGTTACATTAAAGCAGGCCAATTTCGCAGATGTTTTGAAAGTTTTAGAAGAACTGGAAATAAATTCGCTTGACGGCGTATTTTTTGATTTAGGTTTGAGCTCCTATCAGCTTGAAGATGCGGAACGCGGTTTTAGTTTTAGTAAAGACGGTCGGTTGGACATGCGCTTTGATTCTACTTCAAAGCTTACGGCAGAAGAAATAGTAAACACTTACGGTTACGATAAACTTGTCTACATACTTAGAAATTACGGAGAGGAACGCTTCGCCGAAAAAATAGCTGAAAAAATAATAAGAGAAAGGAAAATGACGCCAATTCAAACAACAACACATCTGGTAACGCTTATAGAAACCGTTTTAAAAAGGAGCGGTAAAATCCACCCTGCAACACGTACTTTTCAGGCGCTTCGCATAGCGGTCAACGATGAGTTAGGAAATGTTGCAAAAGGATTGGAAAGAGTGTCTAAAGTAATTTCTGTCGGAGGACGCATTGCTGTAATCAGTTTCCATTCGTTGGAAGATAGAATTGTAAAATTATTTTTCAAAAAACTTTCCGAAGACGGTAAATGGAAGTTGATAAACAAAAAACCGCTAATTCCTGCTACGGAGGAAATATCGGCAAATCCTCGGGCGAGAAGCGCTAAATTAAGGGTGATAGAACGAAAAAAATAAGTTGGTAATGGGGTTGGCAGTAAGTTGTTGTTTGTCATACGATTGTAAGTAAAGTTTTTTTAAATCCCCCCGAAAATGCATAATTCTATATGCATTTTCACCCCCCTTATCAAAGGGGGGAAAGAAAACCCTCTTTCACAAGAGGGGGACATAGGGAAACAAGAGGGAGTTGTAAGGAGTTGGAGATACAAATGACAAAAAAATCCGCTTTTTTCTGGTTAGTTTATGTAAGCGTTTTGTTCCTTGCCATAATTATGCAAAAGGTTGAAAGAATAAAAACAGGAGGCAGACTGGCGCAGATTAATTTAGAAATAGGAGAAAAAAAAGCGCGAAACGATTACCTTGCGTTTGATTTATCTACGTCAAAATCCCCTCAAAATTTGATTATGGAAGCGGAAAAAAGATTAAATTTAACTATACCCGAACCGGACACAATTATAG
>DATKZD010000188.1:0-8158 GCA_035528195.1 Elusimicrobiales bacterium | reverse complement strand
TCTAAGGGGGGATGCAAGGGGGGATTAAAAAACGCTCCCCTACAAACCTGCATTACTATTATAGTATAACTTCCCCAAAATCTCTACGGGTAATTTTTTGAAACATTTAAATAAAAAAATATGTCAACGAATTATTGAACATGTACAATGGCTGAAATTTTTTGTCACCTGGCTGTCACAAGCATGCAGGTACGACATATGGGATTTTGCAAAACCATCGCTCAGGTAAAACTTTCCAAATAAGTATATAGCCCTTCTTTTTTGGCAGATGTATAGGTTTTATCAAACAAAGCATCTGCTTTTTTTACCTGCCCCAATAAATATAAAACTTGAGATTTGGAAAATTGCGACAGATACAGCCCTCTTTTTTCATCATAACCCTTAAAAAGTTTTTCCGCCTGATTAAAATAATTTAAAGCGTTTTTAAGTTTACCCTGTTTTTGCAAAATCGTCCCGATACCCCATTTAACAAAACCTAAGTCCGGTTTATCGTTAATTTGCGAATAGAGTTTATCCGCCTGAAGATATAACTTGTAAGCATTATCATAGTCACCCTTTTGCCTTAAAGCGTTGGCAAGCCCGCAAAAAGCATACGCTTTGGCAAATAAATCCTGACTGTTTTTAAAAATTCCGCCCGCAAGACGGTAATATTTTTCCGACAAGTAAACATCTCCCGATATACGCATGATACCCGCTAAACCGAAATATGCATATCCCAAAGTAGCTTTATCTTTAAGTTTGCGGGCAATCTCTACTGATTTTTTAAATTCCGCTATGCCGCACTCAAATTTGCCCTGCAAACGATATATCCCCCCCCTTGCCCATGAGATAAATCCTAAACCAGGAATGTTTTTTTGCTTTTTATAAGTCACATAAAGTTTATCTAGCAGTTTAAGTGAGGCATCTAATTTACCACTTGCTCTTAAAATCATTGCAAGTTCAAGTTCAACATCTTGTTTCAAATCGCTAAACTTAAATTTAGTGATTATTTTTTTGGCTTTCAAAATAACTTCAAGAGCCCGTTTTGTCTCGCCAAGCGTTCTTAAACAAGACGCCAACCCGATTAAAATCTCTGTAGTTAAATAATTATCGGCACATCGGCGCAAGGCAGATTCATATTGCCCCACTGCCTTAATAAAATCTCCACTACATCGCAAACTTTCCGCAGTTAAAAATTTCACTTCCGATGTTTTATTTTTAACGGAAGTTAACAATTTATAAGCATCTGCAGGTTTATTTTTTTCCAACATTTGTAATGCTTTATCTATTTTGTTCATTTTGTTTCTCCTGAAAATTAGTTTTATAGCAATATCTTTGCTATCTTATCAATTGCGAAATTTACTCCCTAACTACTCACCCTAATTACTTTACTTTTTAATCCCCCCTCCCCCCCTTTGACAAGGGGGTGTTCTCTTTTTTTATTTTTGAATGGGGAGTTATAAATGAACAAGGAAAGTGCTATTTAATACCTCGCATTGTAAAAGAAAAAAAACAACACGGTCTCCCCCTTGTCAAACTTCCCTGTGTTCTCCCCCTTGTCAAAGGGGGGGAGGGGGGATTTGTATAATAGAGCATCTGCCTTATACATTTTTGCGACAGTGTTTATTTATAGGACATTCTTTACACAAAGGTTTGGGTTTGCAAAAATTTTTACCCAGTAAAACCAGCATAGCATGAAATTCGTTGTATGTCTTTATACTTTTAGGTAAATTTAGTTTAAAAAATTTTTGCGCCCCGTCATAGCACAAATTTCCAAACCAGCCCATACGCTTTGATATGCGCATTGTATAAGCATCTATAACAAAAACAGGTCTATTGCATGCATAAAGCAAAATTGAGTCAGCCGTCTCGGGCCCGATACCCCAAATAGAAAGCAAATGCCCTCTTAAATTTTCAGTTTTTTCTTTAAAAAGCCGAGAGATATCTCCCTCAAATTGACTTTTAATAAACTTACAGAAAAGTTTTATTTTTTTACTTTTTTGAACAAAATATCCGCTTGATTTTATAAGATGTTGCAGTTTTTTAATGTTTATTTTGGATAATTTTTCCAGCGATAATAATTTTTCTTTATTTAAATTTATCAACACTTTTTCAACGTTAGACCAGGACGTATTTTGAGTTAAAATAGCGCCCAAACAAATTTCAAGCTTTTCTCGTGGAGTTTTAGGTTTATATTTTCGGGCGTGATATATCGGCTTAATGCCTTTTTTAGGCGTTACAGGCCACCATCCCTGATGACCGTATTTTTTCAACAACAGTAAATATATTTTATGTGGAGCAGTCAATTTAAAAAATTTACCTGATAAATTTTAATGATTCTTCTACTATTTTTTCTATATCGTAAGGTTTAGAGATAAAATGATCTACGCCCATTGATTTAGCTCTGTCTACTTTTTCGGGATCTCCGCCTAAAGTGGATATTACAACTATCGGGGTTTTCCAGATAGAGTTATCGCTTCGTATAATTTTACATACGTCAAAACCGCTAAGCTTTGGAAGCATTAAATCAAGTAAAATCAGATTAGGTTTATGCCGCTTTGCAAATTCCACCCCTTCAACCCAGTTTCGCGCCGAAATAACCTCGTATCCTTTCATCGTAAAAATGGCGCTTAAAGTTTCCGTAACAGCTCTGGAATCATCAATTATAAGAACGGTTTTTTTACTCTTATCTTTCATTTTAATTCCCCTTTATAATGCCGTGCAAGTTCTATGTAATAATCCGTATTGTTTTTGATTAAAGATTTTACCTCATCAGCGGTCAAAGTCTTTATTATCTTTCCGGGCGCTCCCATCACAAGACTTCTAGGAGGAATCTTTTTTCCGGGAGCAATAACAGTACCCCCTGCGATAAGACATTCGTCGCCTATTTCACTTTCCATAACCAGAGCATTCATCCCTATAAGGCATCCGTTACCTATTTTAGCACCGTGAATGACGGCGCTGTGTCCCACCGTTACATTTTCACCAATAATTGCTGGCGTATCGAAATTTACATGTACTGCCACTAAATCTTGAATGTTACTGTTTGCGCCTACAACAATCTCATCAACATCCCCTCTTAAAACTGCCAACGGCCATATTGATACGTTTTCCGCCAGTTTCACTTTACCTATCAATACACTGGTATCGTGGACGTATGCGGATTTAGCGATAACGGGACTTACACCTTTAAAGCTTTCTATCATTTAAGTAATTTCTCCCTGATTATTTTGTTTTCGCTTTTCAATTTCTCTTTCAAATCCATCGGCTCGCTGATTTTTAATCCCCAATATACGATTATGCTTATGACTGAGGGAATAACATAGTAGCACAATCTGTAAATTAAACATGCAACTAATGCGCTGTTCCAGTCAATGCCGAGCCCTGAAAAAACAGCGGTCATAGTAAGTTCCATTGCACCCAGTCCGCCGGGTAAAAACGGAATTAAGGTAGTGATAATGCCTAGGGCAAATCCGCTTACAAGAGGCCCGACCGAAATGGTAACACCTACCGATTTAAAACCCAAATATAGAATAAGCAGCGTAAAAATCCAATCGGCGCAGATATAAAAAACTGCTCTGGTAAGTTTATGCTTTTTCCTGTGTATTAAAGAGACACCTTCTTCCAGTTGCCGTTCAAAATGATCAAAATCTTCCTGGGGTATCATAGGTCCCGAAAAAAAGTAAATTACGTGGTTAATACCCCTAAACATAGTTTTTGTAAATTTAGAACGAAGACTGCGTTTAAAAAGCAGTATTACAAAACCAAAAGAAATACTTAGCAGTATCACAACTCCAAAAAAACCCTCCAGTATTTCAAAAGTGGTAACGTGGGAATTAAAGAACAAAAAGATACTGCCCTGTAACACCAAAAAAGCTAGAACCATATAGAGTAAAACGCTTATAACAACGCTTGCAGTTACGCTTTTGGCAAGCGGAACACTTCTTTTGTCCAATAGGTGCGCTCTTAAAGCAAAACCGCTCACTCCCATAGACGAAATAAAATAATTTACGGTAGTAGAGACAAAAGCAATGCCGACTGCAGTCGTTATTTTTATTTTACATCCCAAAACCCTTAAAATTTCCCACAACGAAAGTCCGATAAAAAAATAAGCAAGGACAGAAGCTAAAAGACAGACAAACAGGTATCCAACTTTAACTTTCTGGACAACATCCACAAAACCATCGTAACCTCTGCCTATCATAAGTGCCAAAACTGACAGAGATATTAAGATTCCAACAATTATTGCAATGGTTTTTTTACTCATAAAGTTATTTTAGTGCGTCCCTCTATATTGTAAAATCTAATGAAGCTATTATATCAAAAGACTACAGGCATTAGTACTATTCATGGATAAAATAAAAATAATAAGAGCAAGACAACACAACCTTAAAAACATTTCGCTTGAAATTCCAAAAGACAAACTTGTCGTAATAACCGGACTTTCAGGGTCGGGCAAATCAAGTTTGGCTTTTGATACCATTTATGCCGAGGGGCAAAGAAGATATGTGGAAAGTTTATCCGCTTACGCAAGGCAATTTTTGGAATTGATGGAAAAACCCGACGTAGACCACATAGAGGGACTTTCGCCCGCCATTGCAATAGAACAAAAAGCGCCTTCTAAAAATCCACGTTCAACGGTTGCAACGGTTACCGAAATTTACGATTATTTCAGACTTCTTTTTGCACGTATAGGGAAAAGGTACTGCCCCCAATGCGGACAGTTAATCCAATCGTGGGCAATACAAAATATCGTTTTGGATATTTTGAAAAAATTTAACGGTAAGGTTATTTATATGCTGTCTCCTTTAGTGCAAGGCAGAACGGGAACATACCAGGAACTTTTTGCAAAACTAAAAAAACAGGGATTTGATAAAGTAAGGGTAAACAATAAGATATACGAACTTTCAAAAATACCCCCTTTAAGCAGATATAAAAAACACACAATTGAGCTCGTTGTGGATTATTTGAAAGTAACGAAAGACGAAAAAGAAAGAATTACAGATTCTGCGGAAATGGCAGCAAATACGTCGCAGGGACTTATAAATGCGATGCAGGACACCCAAAAAAATCCTTTGAGCGTAACATATAACGAAAAATATTCGTGCACTAAATGCGCAATAGGTTTTTCCCCCACGGAGCCCAGGTTGTTTTCTTTTAATTCGCCCTACGGCGCCTGCAAAGCATGTGCGGGGTTGGGAATAAAAATGCTCATCGCAGAAGATTTGGTAGTACCCAATCCCAACTTATCAATTAAAGAAGGGGCACTTATCGCATGGAGCAATCCCATAACCACAAAAACTCATAGATGGAAAACTTCATGGTCGGGTTATTATTTTGATGCTTTAAAAGACGTATGCAAAAGGCAAAAGATACCTATAGATAAACCGTGGAAAACCTTATCTAGCAAACAAAAGGATATCCTTTTGCACGGCGGCGGGGCTACTTATAAAAGCACGTCTTCGGGTAATGAATGTGATTTTGAAGGGGTCATAACCAACCTGCACAGAAGACTTAATGAAACGGAATCGGAATATGTAAAAGAAACGATAACCAAACGTTTCGTAAGGGAAATCACCTGCCGCGAATGCGAAGGAAAAAGATTAAAGCCCGAAGCACTTGCCGTTAAAATAGCAGATAAAAATATATCAGATATTGCTCAAATGCAGATTACTCAAGCAAAGGAATTTATAGACGGTCTTAAATTGACGGAAAAAGAAACCGTCATAGGTAAACAAATTCTAAAAGAAATCAAAACACGGCTTGGGTTTTTAATAAACGTAGGGCTAAATTACCTCACATTAGACAGACGCTCGCAAACATTATCCGGCGGAGAGTCCCAAAGAATACATTTGGCAACTCAAATAGGTTCGGGGCTTACAGGAGTACTCTACGTACTTGATGAACCTACCATAGGGCTTCATCCTCGTGACAATTTGCGTTTGTTAACCACGTTAAAATCTTTGCGTGATATTGGAAATACGCTTATAGTAGTTGAGCATGACAGGGATACAATAAACGCTTCCGACTGGGTTATTGACTTGGGCCCGGGAGCGGGAGAATACGGCGGTAAAATAGTTGCGCAGGGAGTTTTAAAAGACGTATTAAAAAACCCGTCGTCGTTAACGGCGCAATATCTAAACGGCACAAAAAATATAGAAATAAGAGAAGAGTTAAGAAAACCAAAAAAAGATAAAAGCATCAAAATAAAAAAAGCAAGTCAGTTTAACTTAAAAAATATAGATGTTGAAATACCGCTGGGACTTTTTACTTGCGTTACGGGAGTATCCGGCTCGGGAAAATCTACTTTGGTACACGAAGTGCTTTACAAAACTCTAGCGCAAAAACTTTACAGATCAAAAGAAACTCCGGGTAAATGCGCAGAAATAAAAGGCATTGAAAATATAGACAAAGTAATAATAGTAGACCAATCCCCTATCGGCAGAACGCCGCGTTCCAATCCTGCTACTTATACCGGTGTTTTTACATACATCAGAGAACTGTTTGCAAAACTTCCCGAATCAAAAAGACGCGGCTACCAACCCGGTAGATTTTCATTTAACGTAAAAGGCGGAAGATGCGGAACCTGCAAAGGCGACGGAATAATAAAAATACAAATGCAGTTTTTACCTGACGTATACGTCCATTGTCAGGATTGTAAAGGCAAAAGATTTAACGAAGATACTCTACAGGTACATTATAACGGTAAAAGTATTTCGGACATTTTGGAAACCAGCGTAACCGACTGCCTAAAACTTTTTGAAAACATTCCACAAATAAAAAACACGTTAAAAACGCTAGACGAAGTAGGACTCGGATACATAAGACTGGGACAAAGCGCAACTACGTTGTCTGGCGGAGAGGCGCAACGGGTAAAACTTTCTTCGGAACTTAGAAAAAAAGCAACCGGCAAAACTCTCTATATTTTAGATGAACCCACCACGGGACTTCATTTTGCAGACGTAGAAAAACTGTTAAATACACTCCATAAAATAACCGATAGCGGCAATACCGTATTGGTTATAGAACACAATATGGACGTCATTAAAACGGCAGATTGGATTATTGATTTGGGCCCGTTTGGCGGGGATATGGGAGGGCGTGTAATAGGGAGCACCGACCCCAATACCTTATCTAAAAATCCTAAATCTTTTACAGGAAAATACTTAAAGGAAGTGTTGAAGCGTTAGAAAAAGCAGGAAAAAGTTAATCTAAAATACTCAAAAGTTCGTCTATTTGGAAAGGTTTCTCCAAACAGACAACTTTTAAATCTTTGATTTTATTTTTGAGCTCTTTGGTTAAAAGACTGCCCGTCATAAACACAAAGCGGGATTTAATCGGCAGTTTATTTACTTCATTAAATAGTCCAAACCCGTCTAGCGGTTTCATCTCTATATCACTTAAAATAATATCGTAGTTATTTTCTTTGAGTTTTACTATTGCCTCTTCGGCCGAAGAAACAGTATCCACTTTCTGCTTTTCTCTTTCCAAAATCTTTTTTATCAAAGTTAATACGTCTTCTTCGTCGTCTACTACTAAAATTTTATTGCTTTTGGTAATTTTGTGTTTTTTAACTACTTCACATATTTTTCGTTTTCCTTCAAAAACGGGAAGCTCTATAGTAAACGTTGTTAGTTCGTCAGGTTTGCTGGACACCGAAATACTTCCTCCGTGAGATTCTACAATAGTTTTACATATAGAAAGCCCAAGCCCTGTACCCTGCCCTTCTCCTTTGGTGGTTACAAACGGTTCAAATATGTCGGAAAACGTATCCTCAGGTATATTCGCCCCGTTGTTGGATATCTTAATAAAAACACTTTTGCCTTTATGAAAAGTTGATACTTCAATTTTCCTCTCGCCTTCTTTTTCGCCAATGGAATCAAAAGCATTTCTGATGATATTTACCAACACCTGTTCAATTTGATGAAAATCTCCTAAAACGTCAGGAATATCTTTTTCAAAATTTTTAGATAACTTAACATCACCAATGCTCTTTATTTTATGGTCAAGTAAAGCAAGAGACGCCTCTGATATTTTGTTTACGTTAACGCAATCTTTGCGATTACGGCTTGCCCTTACAAAAGAAAGCAAGTTACCGATAATTGCCTGACAACGATTTGCATTTTCGCTTATACGTTTTATGTCGTTTTGCAGGGATTCTTTGGAACGTTCGACGTCG
>DATKZD010000187.1:0-2655 GCA_035528195.1 Elusimicrobiales bacterium | reverse complement strand
TGACAAACATGATTAAACAAGGTTGGATAACACGTTGTGAAAATAGCATAGATCAACTTAAGGAAGTTTTAAACTATTTCGGAATAGTTTCCCCAAAGCAGTGGGACAGTTGGTGGAAAAGCAGACACTTTACTACGGAATTTAAAACTTCAAAGTATTTTAAGTACGATAATTTTGCTATGGCAGCATGGTTGAGAAAAGGCGAGCTAGAAGCACAAAAAATTCAATGTAGCAAATTTGATGAAGAAAAGTTTAGGCAAGCTATATGTAAAATTAGAAAACTAACTATCATAAGAGACCCAAAACAGTTTTGGCCCAAGTTGGTTGATATTTGTAAGCAGGCTGGTGTAGCAGTTGTTCTTGTGCCTGAAATTCCAAAAACCCATACAGGCGGGGCAGTTCGCTGGCTGAAAAACAAGGCTCTTATGCAACTTTCTCTGCGCTATAAAACAAATGACCACTTTTGGTTTAATTTCTTTCATGAAACAGGGCATATTTTATTGCACAATAAGAAGAATTTTTTTATTGAAGAAGTTACAAAAGATGATTATGAAACTCAAGCAGATAATTTTGCTGCAAATTTCTTAATACCAAACAATGAATTTACTAAATTTAGAAAGTTGAAAATATTCAACAAACTAAGTATCAAAGAATTTGCAGAAAAAATAAATATCCATTCGGGAATTGTAGTAGGCAGACTTCAGCATAACAAAGATTTAGGACCCAATGTCTATAATGACCTCAAAGTAAGATATGAGCGCACTAGGCGATAGAAGATAGCTTTCCATTTACAGGCGAATATACAGACCCCGCTAAATTTTATATAATAATATTACTATGGCTTATAGATGCAAAATATGCGGAAAAGGTGTTACAAGTGGCAACTCGGTAAGCCACTCAAATAAAAAAACGAAAAGAAAATTCAGACCTAATCTGCAAACTAAAAAAATTAAAATTGATGGTAAAACGCAACGTCAATACGTCTGCACCAACTGCATAAAAAGCGGACTTACCATTAAAAAATAATTACATAAACCTATTGCCTAAACTGTTTCTTTTGGAAAAAGGAACAGTTATTTTTGGCATTTGCGTTGTCGGGGGCGACGTTTTAACTTTTTCTCGCAAAATAACCTAATCACAACTAACAAATGCAATAAACGGCATAAGATATGCGTTCACACTGTGTGCGCGCCTTACGGTAGCATCTCGTAATTAGGTTTGTCACATTTATATTGTTATAATGTATACGAAGTACACATTTGACCCCACATTTAAGGATGGTAACAAAACAGCTATGAAAAAAATAATTGCATCAATCGCCTTTTTTATTTTAAATTCGTCCGTTTTTTCGCAAGTAACTCAGCAACCCGTTCCCGCCGAAAATCAAAGCAATGTTGAAGAAGAAACAATAGAACCGCAAAATACTCAACAAGAAGATATACAGGAAACTTATAATGAACAAACTGCCGCAGGCGATCCCGATCCCGCAGGCCCGTGGCTTATATGCGAAATAGAAATAGATGGACTTATAAATGTCAAAAAACGGCTGGTAACAAAACAGGTGCAGGCAAAAAAGAATAAATTTTACGAGATGGAAGACATACAGGAAGATATGTCCGCTCTTTCAAGCTTGGGTTATTTTGATGAAACTAAAGTAGACATAACAAAAACAGGCAGTACCTCCAAAATAAAAGGAGATGTCCAGCCCTGCCATAAAATTGCCTACATAGTAACCGAAATTCCTCAGATTAAAAAAATTAATCTTGAAGGCAGAAAGAAACTTTCAAAAGGTAAAGTATACGGCGCTATGACGCTTAAAGCCAAAGATCCCTTTAATGCCTCAACGCTTAGGCAGGATTTAATAAAAGTCAAAGATACCTATAAAGAAAAGGGGTACATTTCTACCAAAGTAAATTACAAGACCGATAACCTCCCCGACGAAAATAAAGTATTAGTAACGGTAATTTTAGATGAAGGTCCCCGCGCAAGAGTCAAAGAAGTTGAATTTGAAGGAATTGATTATTATCCTTACAAGAAAATAGTTGGCAAAACCAAAAACAAACCCGGTAAGGTATACAGGGAAGAAAAACTTCCTAAAGATAAAGAGAAAATAAGTTCTTATTACCGCAACAGAGGTTTTCATGCATTTGAAATAGAAAGTCAGGAAACTGTTTTTAACGAAGAAAAAAGTGAAGTAAACATTAAGTACCTCTTAAAAGAAGGACCGAAAACGGTATTCGGCAAGACAACTTTTTCAGGCAATACGGTTTTAACCGACGAAGAACTTGTTGATGCAATCACGTATAAAGAAGGCAAAACTTATAAAGAAAGTCAATTTGCACGAAGTATGTATGCCATACAAACGGATAAATACGGCGAAAAGGGTTATTTGAAAGCTGCAATAAATCCCGTATACACCGTAACCGAAGACAATAAGCTTGACATAGAGCTAGACATAACGGAATCGGACATAGTATATGTAGGAGACGTAGACGTAACCGGGTTTAAAGAAACGACAAAGAAATATGTTTTCACCCGCGAACTGCTTTTAAAAGAAGACGACGTATTCAATCTTAAAAAAATGATACGCAGTACGGAAAAAATAAAAAATCTCGGTTTTATAGATATGGTACGTCCCGATATAAGCAACAATCC
>DATKZD010000186.1:0-15886 GCA_035528195.1 Elusimicrobiales bacterium | reverse complement strand
TATAGGTAGAATCGGGATTTACTAGCGTAACGCCGTTTCTCATTAATTCATCGTTAGTGCGTTTTTGCAGGATTTTTTGCACTTTTGCAAGTTGATTGCGTGAATTAATTCCCAGCCCCTGAACAAAATCTTTGATTTTGTAAGCTAACATCTTATCGTGTTTCTCATTTATAAATTCTATTACGTCAGTTAAATAAAATTCTTTTTTGCGACCCTTTTGTTTAAGTTTTCCCAAAACGCTTAAAAGCGTTTTGGTTTCAAAAACATACGTTCCGGAGTTAACTTCGTTTATTTTGGAAGTTTCTGCCTCTAAGTGGGGCTGTTCAACTATTTTAACCAAAAAACCTTTATCGTCTGTAACAATTCTGCCGTAACCCGAAGGGTCGTCTATTTCAAAAGTTACAATAATTCCCTTGGCTTTACTTTGCACATATTTTTTTAAAAGGTTACTTAGAGTTTTTGTTTCCGTAAGGGGAGTATCTCCGCATAGTATTACTACATTCTTATATTTAGCTATAAAACTTTTCGCAGACATTATCGCCCGCCCTGAACCAGTAAGCTGATTTTGTTTTATAAATCGGACGGGAGTTTTTACACCCCAATTTTTTAAATTTTCGGATACGGCGTTTTTAACTTTTTGCGACTGATGCCCCACTACAATGCCTATGCCGTTAGGTTTAAGTCCGTCAACTGCGCTTAAAACATATCCTATGAGCGGCTTTTTGTATAGACAATGGAGCACCTTGGGCAATTTTGATTTCATTCTCACGCCCAGGCCTGCTGCCAGTATTAATACGCCGAAATTATGCGGTTTTTCGTTTTTCATAGCCGAAATGTATACTACACAAATAATCCGTGCAGTTAATTGTACAAAATTGTAGGTCAGTGATGGAATTGCAAAATATGATAATTGCATCGTACGGGGGAGGGTATCTTTCGCTAAAGTTTACTCTAAACCCTCCGATAAGCTTAGGATAAACGTAGTTAAAGGGCTGCGCAGTAGCGCAGTATCAGGAAATGAAACCCCTTTTATTAGCAGTGATATGGAAGACCGCCCAGCCGCAATTTTTTTGAGGGAATCAAAGTAAAAAACTTACTTAATTTGACAAAATACTTTTTAGATAATATCCTTTTAAGCACGGGTATAAACGGTTAGGTAATAAAGTTTTTTGCGACAGTTTATAAAAACCATAAATTGAAAAAAGACATTTAAAATTTTCCTGTTTTGCAATAAAACAGTCGCAAACCAAACAATACTTTACTATGCAGTAACGCTGTGGGCTAAAGACAAATGATGCAGGATAACAACCCGAAACAGGAAAATTTACGGGAGGAAACAAATGGCTGAAACACTAAAAACTCAAGACTTTGAAGGAAAGGTATTAAAATCACAAACACCTGCTTTAATAGATTTTTTTGCAGATTGGTGCGGACCGTGCAAAATGCTCACTCCTACCCTAGAAGAACTTGCAAAAGAATATGAAGGAAAGGTTAACATATATAAGGTAAATGTGGACGAAGAGGGAGAACTTGCAACAAAATATCAGGTTTCAAGCATTCCGACTTTGATGTTTTTTAAAGACGGACAAATTATGGATAAAGCTATGGGGGCTCTTCCAAAAAGCGAGTTGGTAGATAAAATAAAAAAACACCTGCTCTCATAAAAATGCCAAACATTTTTTCGGCAAGGATAAAAAATGAAAATTTCCATAGGCGCAAAAACAATAGCGCATCCTCATCCCGCTTTTATAGTAGGCAGTTATACTAAAGAAGGAAAAGCGAACATGATGGCGGCTGCATGGGGAGGAATATGCTGCAGTCGGCCGCCATGCATCGCCATATCGCTTCGCAAAGCTACTTTGACGTACCACAATATAATGCATCACAAAGCATTTACGATAAACATACCTTCAAGTAAGTTCATTAAGGAAGTTGACTACGTGGGAATTTATTCCGGCAAAAATACTGATAAATTTGCCGACACGGGACTTACCCCCGTAAAAAGCGATTTGGTCAATGCTCCTATGGTTGAAGAATTTCCGTATTCTTTGGAATGCAAGCTGATTAAAACCACAGATTTGGGACTTCATACCCAGTTTATCGGCGAAATTTTAGATATCAAAGCAGATAAGGAAATTTTAACAGGCGGCGAGCCGGACATAGAAAAGGTCAAACCACTAATCTATGCTTCGGGAACTAACCGCGCATATTACACGATAAGCGCAAAACTTTCCGATGCATTTTCCGCCGGTAAAAACTTAAAAAAGAAGACGCATCACAAATGAGCAAAAAAGTATTGATTTTAGGCGCAAGCGGAATGCTCGGTTCTATGCTTTGCGATTATTTTGCAAAGCAAGCGGGCTTTGAACTGTCTGCAACTTTTAGAGATTTGAAACTAAAAGAAAAATCGGAAAGTTTTGCAAAAATAAAATGCCTGCAGTTTGACGGAGAAGACTCTCTTTCACTGCAAAAACTCAACCTCCCGCACTACGACTGGGTGATAAATGCGATAGGCATAATAAAACCTTATATAAAAGACGATGATTCCAAAACCGTAGAATGCGCAATTAAAATTAATTCACTTTTGCCTCACGCTCTGGCAGGTGCAGTAAAAAATACGGATACAAAAATAATTCAAATCGCAACGGACTGCGTCTTTTCCGGCAAAGAAGAAAAATACGACGAAAATGCGCCTTATGACGCACTGGACGTCTATGGCAAAACAAAAAATCTGGGCGAAGTTAAAGCTGATAATTTTTACAATATCAGATGTTCAATTATAGGACCCGAAAAAAAAGGGAAATTATCTCTTTTAGAATGGTTTTTAGGGCAAAAACAAAACGCCGGCGTTAAAGGTTTCAAAAATCATTTTTGGAACGGCATCACAACACTGCATTTTGCACATATCTGCAAAGGAATAATAGAGCAAAACTTAAAATTGCAAGCAATGCAGCATATTGTACCTAAAGATATTCTTTCAAAAGCCGCAATGCTGGAAATTTTTTCACTTTACTATAAACGCAACGATATTAAAATAACCAGCACAGATGCCGATATCGCAATTGATAGAACGCTATCCACCATTTATCCAAAGTTGAATACGCAAATATGGCAGTCGGCAAATTACGATACCCCCCCCTCTATAGAACAAATGATAAAAGAACTATCGCAATACAAATAGTGTCAATAGTGACTGTCACTATTGACGGCGCTTTTAATCCTTACGCTTTTCTTGGGCACTATATTTTTGTTAACATAGAAGCATAAGTCGGCATCTACCGAAAATGTATTTTCCGCAGCAGTTTTAATCATACTTGCGCCGAAGAAATTAAAATGGAATACAATATTCTCGTCATAAACCCTGGGTCCACCTCTGATGAAATAGGATATTTTAGAGGGGATAAACTGCTATTTCAACAAACAGTCAGATATACTCCCGTCGACCTTAAAAAATTTGAAGGCAAAAAAGTAACTGCGCAATATAATTTTAGAAAAAATGTTATCCTCCGCTTTTTAGAAAAAAATTCAATAGCATTAAAACAGATAGATGCCGTTATAGGGCGCGGAGGATTGGTTAAACCCATACCGGGCGGAACATACCGACTGAATAAAAAATTATTACGGGATCTAAAAAACGGGGTAATGGGCGATCACCCCTCAAATTTAGGCGGACTTTTAGCATCGGAACTTGCCAAACTTGGCATAGCAAAAGCGTTTATCGCCGACCCCGTAGTGGTAGACGAAATGCAGCCGCTTGCAAGATATTCAGGAATGCCGGAAAATCCCAGACTCTCCATATTCCATGCATTAAATCAAAAAAGAGTTGCAAAACTGGCAGCTAAAAAATTAAAGAAAAAATATCAGCAGTGCAATTTTGTGGTTTTTCACGGCGGTGGAGGCATATCAATAGGGGCGCATCAAAAAGGCAGAGTAATTGATGTAAATAATGCGTTAGACGGCGACGGTCCATTCACTCCCCAAAGAAGCGGCGGGGTTCCAAGCGGAGGACTTGCCAAAATGTGTTTTAGCGGCAAATATTCACTAAAAGAAATAAAGCTTAAGATAAAAGGTATGGGCGGAATTGTCTCATACGCAGGTACCTCCGACGTAATTTCAATTACCAAATTCATACAAACGGGTAAAAAACCAAAAAATTCAGGCATTAAAGTAAACCGCAGACAGGCAAAAGAAATACTTGAAGCTATGGTATACCAAATTGCAAAAGAAATAGGCGCAATGAGTACCGTTTTAAAGGGTAAAGTTGACGGCATCGTATTAAGCGGAGGGCTTGCATACAGCGCACAGATACTTGATAGTCTAAAAAAGTATATAGGATGGATTGCTCCCTTTATAATCTTTCCCGGCGGAGATGAACAAACGGCTTTAAAAGATGCGGCATTATCAGCTTTAAAAAATATTAAATCAATAAAAAACTACAGTTAACAAAGGAGATAATTATGTTTAAAAATTTTGACGAATTGCTAAGCCTTGTCAAAGGCAAAACAAACCGAGTAGTGGTTCCCGGGGCAGATAACTCTGAAGTTTTGCAGGCAATTTCAAAAGCCGATGAATACGGACTTATATCCGGAGGAATTTTTATAGGTCCGAAAGAAAAAATAATTTCAAATGCAAAGAAATATAAGGTTAATATAGATAAATTTGAATTGGTCGCATGCGACGACGTGCCAAAAATGTGTGATATGGCTGTTGATTTTATCGTTCAAGGTAAAGGGGATTTTTTACTCAAAGGACAGGTTGACACGAAATTTTATATGAAAGCAATTTTAAATAAAGAAAAAGGACTTGTTAACCCCGGCGCCTTATTAAGCCATATTGTTTTATTTGAAAGTTCAAATTACAAAAAACTTTGCGCTATAACCGACGGCGCAATTTTAATAGCCCCGACATTGGAACAAAAAGCAAAAATAATACAAAGTGCGGTAGATACTATGCGTATGCTGGGCATAGAAAAACCAAAAGTATCGGTAATATGTCCCATTGAAAAAGTAAATCCCAAAGTGCAAAGTACCGTAGATGCCGCAGAACTTGCAAAATGGAGTAGGGAAGGTAAAATAAAAAATGCGATAGTTGAAGGACCTTACGATATATACATAACGTTTTCCAAAGAAAAAGCTGCCGAAAAAGGCATCGTAGGCAAAGAAGTTCCCGGGGAAGCTGATATAATACTCTTAAATGACTTAAACACTGCAAATGCCGTATATAAAACTGTTGCATTTTTTGCAGCTGGAGTTAAAGCTGCAGCTATAGTGGTAGGAGCAAACGTGCCCATTATACTTCCATCACGCACCGATGATCCCGAAGTAAAATTTAATTCAATAGCACTTTGCTCGTTACTAAAAGAAAAAAAGGGTAGTACCTGTGTAAAATGAGGTATCGCAGCAGGCTCATAAATAGAAAAGCAAGAATTAACCAATTAAGGCACGGGCGTACAAACACCAAAAGTCAACCAAGTAAAATTAACTTAAGGTTTGTCGTTTATGCCTCGCTTGTGCTTTTTTTGCTCGGGTTTATAAAGCTATATTCTTACTATTATGAACTGGCATCAGCTCCCGAACCGCAAACTAATAAACTACAGAAAATAAACGGCACTCTTGAAGAAGGTCCCCTTTATTTTAAACTCAAGGAATCAGGATTAGACGAAGTGGAAACCGCCAACATTATAGCTGCTTTGGAAAAAGTGGCGGACCCGAAAACTTTCAATAAAAAAGATAAGTGCTATATTGCACTTTCCTCTGACGGAAAATTCGTAAAACTTGTTATAAGCCACGGAATAGAAAGGTATTACGTTTCCAAGCTAAAGGGCGATAAATACGTAAGCGGAGAAATTACTTTAGAAGTAATAGAAACGGAAAAAATAGCCGTTGGAACGATAGAAAACTCCCTGTGGCAATCTATGACATCTAATGCCATAACACCCCAACTGGTTATGGAATTTTCCGACGTATTTGCATGGAACATAGACTTCTTAACGGAACTAAGACAAGGCGATAAATACGCAATCATTTGGCGCGAAAAAACAACCAAAGCAGGAGATATTGTAGAGCAAACAATACTTGCCGCCTACTATAACGGTAAAGAAACCGACACAAAAAAAGGATTTCTGTGGGATAATGAATACTACGATTTGAATGGCGGTTCCATGGAAAGAATGTTTTTAAGAGCACCGTTAAACTTTAGAAGAATATCATCTCATTTTGCCCTGCGCAGATTTCATCCTGTACTTAGAATATACAGGCAACATAAAGGGACAGATTACGTAGCGCAAAGAGGAACTCCTGTCTCGTGCGTTGCAAAAGGGAAAATAACTTACGTAGGAAGAAAAAATCAGGTAGGTAAACATGTGCAAATTAAACACGATTTCGGCTATACCACAACTTATGGGCACCTAAACGAATATGCAAAAAAAATAAAGAAAGGGGATAAAATAAAGCAGGGGCAAATAGTAGGGTATGTAGGTTCAACAGGGGTGGCAACCGGTCCCCATTTGCACTTTGCAATAAAACAACACGGAAAATACTTTAACTTTATAAAATTTAAAAACCGAGCATCAAAAGGAATAAGTAAAAGTAAAATTGTATCATTTAAACAAATCGCAGATAAGTTAAACGAAAAAGTAGAGGTAAAACTAAAAGAAACACAAATACCTAAGCCGTAAATTTGAAAATACCCTCTATTTTTATTACTTTATACAAGAACGCTGTAGGCAATCTAATGTTTAGAGTAAAAAAGTTTTAAAGGAGACACAAAAATGGCAGTAAACATTTTTAGAAAAATATTCGGTAAAAAAGAAAGGACAAAACAAATTTTAAAATCCGATGTTGAAGCAAAAACAAAACACTATACAGAAAAACTTACAGAAGAAAAAAAACCGCATCAGGATACTTTGCACAAACAACCTGCGCCACAAACCCCCGCAGAGGAGGATATAGATGCGGAAATAGATAATCTTCCGCCGAGTCTGTTGACCAAGGTTAAAGATCCCAAAGTTAAAAGTAAACTTAAAAAACTTACCAAAATGATGGCGGCAGACGGAGTTAACCTTAAAAAATCCAGCCAGGTAAAACAATGGATTAAACAGCATCCCGACCAAGTAAAAGGCATCGGACAGACGATTGAAACTTACCGCAGGCAGGAACCGAAAGTAGGAAGAAACGACCCCTGCTCCTGCGGCAGCGGCAAAAAATACAAAAAGTGCTGCGGTAAAAAATAGATTTTCTTTTGCCGTAACTTGGCAACTTTTAAGCAGTCGGGTATTTAATAGTAACACCCTATCGTAAATTTATTGCAGAACATTGCAGGAGAGATAATGAAAAAATTTATACTTATGCTTTCTTTGAGTACTTTAACTTTTGGTTTTACCTGCCCCTCGGGTATGGGAATTGATTTAAGTAATCTAAGTAAAAAGATAAACAAGGCGGCAGATGATGTAAGCAAAAAGATAAATTCAACTGCTACCTCGTCTTCCGCAAAAGACTATTTTAGCAAAGGTAAAATAAGCACGGCAGGCGGCAATCACAATGCTTTTGCGATAAGAATACCGCTTGATGTAATAAACAAGCAAATAGATAAAGCGTTGGGCAAAAAAGACAGCGTTACAGTTACAAATTCCAATAAACCGATAATAACGCAACAGCAAGACGGGCTGGGAGTGGAAAATCTATCAGTTAATATATTGGGTTTTAAATACAAGCCAAAGGCAAGCGTAAAGCCCTACTTTGCTTCAAAAAACACGATAGGATTTCAAATAAATAAAATAGACCACGGGAAATCGGGCAGCAGCATTTTAGGACTGGCAAAAAAAATAGGGATATCGGATAATGCTTTAACAGATAAAATAAGTTCCCTAATTACTAAAAAACTTGGCGAAGGAGTAGCCAAGATACTTGCCAACGAAATTACCGCAAAAAAAATAGGCCCAAGTAAAGTTGTACAACTTTCCTATAACTCGCAAAAAAACAGAGTTTATGCGCGTTTTGCAGATGAATTTGTATCATCTTTTTTAGGTAAGGGATACGCAATGAGCGGATTTAAGTTTACAAATAATAGTTTTGTTGCCTCGTTCGGTTCGGAGGATAGAACTCCCTATTTGGAAAAATCATCGTATAACTTTGCCGTAGGCGACGGGAACGTAAACGAATTTTTAAGAAAAATAAAAGGCGATGATGTAACTTTTCAAAAAAATAACAGTTATCCAACGGGCGTAGTTTTTGATGGCGGAGTATCGGCGCGTTTTACGCTATCAGCTAAAGTACCGCTTCCTTATAAGTACAAAGGCGAGAGAATAAAAGTTGCTTTTAGCACAAGGGTAAGGCCTGCTATAGTAAATTCCAAAACGCTTGCGCTATCGATAGAAAATATGCAGTTAAACCGCATTTATGCGGGAAATAAAACACTGCCGAATCTTCCCAGCTACATACAGAATATGCCTTTTGTGCAGAGTTTTATAATAGGTAAAGTAACCGATGCTATAGTAAATTCCAACGGGCTGAAGGAATACATAGTACTTAAAAAAACAAGCGCAAAAAGAATTATATTTGAGACTAAACGCGGAGCATTTTTGCCTATTTTTGCTTCAGTAATGAATTTGGTAACATTTAAAACCTACAAAGGCGTGCTTTATATGGGATATAGCGGTAAGTAGCCGTATTTTCAGATACCCCCCGAAATTTTACTGTGACTGCATTAAAATACTATTATGTGTATTAGCCTTTTCTTTCTTCCCCCTTTAACAAAGGGGGAATTAAAGGGGGATTTGAAAATCATCTCCTTTGTTATAAAATCACCCCCCCACCCCCTCTTTGTTAAAGAGGGGAGAAAGGACTGTGAATGGCAAGAAACTTATTTAACAGTATACTAGTGCTTTATGTAACAGGTATCCATATATGACTAAAAAAGACATAGTGCGTATTGCAAAAATGCTCTATCAGAAGGGTTTTCTGCCCGCAACTGACGGTAATATAAGCATACGAACGGGTAAAAATAAAATTTTCATAACCCCAAGCCGTATGTGTAAAGGGTTTTTGAAAGAGAGTGATATTTTAACCGTAAATTACGACGGCAAAGTTATGTCGGCGAAAGGGACCCCGTCTATAGAAACCAAGATGCATACTTTCATTTATAAAAACCGCCCCGACGTAAACGCCGTAATCCACGCCCATCCGCCTATCGCAACAACGTTAAGCACTCAAGGGAAAATGCTGGAAAATAAAAGCATAATTTCCTGCGCCTTGCTGGGAAGCATTCCGGTTGCGCCTTTTGCAATGCCGGGAACGTCCGATGTAATTAAGGCAATAAAACCGTATGTAAAAAAACACAATACTATAGTTTTAGCACATCACGGAACTTTGACTTATGACGGCGACATCACAAAGGCATATTTAAAAACAGAAGCTTTGGAATACTTAGCATTAACTCACATTTTAGCCAAAATTATAGGTAAAACAAAAAAATTAACAGCCGACAAATTACTCAAGATTTCATCGTTAACCAAAAACTGCCCTAAAAATTAATCAGGGGCTAGGAGAATTTTTATGCCTAATGAACTTTTAGATACTTTAAAAAAACTGGTAAAACTTCAGCAAAAAGACACGCTCATAGATGCTTTACGGCAAAAAATATCCAATTCGCCCAAAGAAATAGAAGACCTAAAGGCCAAATTGAGTGAGAGTAAACTTGCCACAGAAACCGAAAGTCACGATTATAAAAAGGCAGTCGTTAAACACAAAGAGCTGGAGACGGAATTAAAGGCAAAAGAAAGTGAAATAGAAAAACATCAAAAAGAACTAAACGAAATAAAATCCAACGAAGCTTTTAAAGCTTTAGAAAAAGAAATTGAATTCGCCAAAAAACAAAAAGACGAAATAGAAACCGAAATTTTAAACAAACTTGAAGAAATAGAAAGTTTGCAAAAATCTCAAAAAGACGTTAGTGTAGAATTTAAAAGCGAAGAAGAAAAATCAAATGCTAAAATACTGGAAATAGAAAAAGAAACAAATCAGGCGGAAAAAGACATCGCTGAACTTGAAACGCAAAAAAAAGAAATAGAAAGCGAAATGAAGCCCGAAGTATTGAAAAAATATAACTACATAAGAAAAAAGAACAGGGATTTTGCGGTAACGCCGGTTAAACAACATAATGACGGAAAACTGGCATGTACGGGATGCAATATGTTTATAACATCGCAAATAAGTATGGAGCTGAAAAAGAAAGGTAAATTAGTTCATTGCGATAACTGCCAGAGAATAATTTATATGAAAGAAGACGTATTATGAAATTTACGATTTATATAGACGGAGCATCGCGCGGTAACCCCGGACAATCTTCATGCGCTGCTATAATAAAAGACCAAAAAGGAAATGTGGTGTGTAGCGAAGGTCAGTTTTTGGGAGAGGTTACCAATAACCATGCCGAGTTTTGCGCATTAAAACTCGCTTTGGAAAAAGCTTTGGAGATTGGGATAAAAGAGGCGCAAATATATTCCGATTCTAATTTGCTTGTAAATCAGTTTAATGGAATATATAAAATAAAAAACCAAAATTTATTTAACTTAATGTCGGAAATAAGATTTTTATCCGGAAAATTTAAGTCCGTAAAAATTACTCATATCACAAGAGATTTAAATACTCAAGCGGACGAGCTTGCCAATATAACGCTAAATTTACACGGCAATAAGTTAAATAAAAAAAGCAACACAGAACTGTTTTGATAACCGAACGGAGGATCGCCGTAAACCATTGGTTTGCGGAGGAACTTCCGAACTTCACAGGGCAAAACGCTTGCCGAAAGGCAAGGATGGCGGGACAATATTCCCGTTAGACGGAAAGTGCCGCAGAAAATATACCGCCCGCAAGGGTAAGGGTGAAAAGGTGCGGTAAGAGCGCACCGCCGAAATGGCGACATTTCGGGCAGGGTAAACCCCGTTTGAAGCAAGACCAAACCTGCATATAGGCTGCCCGCCTGTCTTTGGCACGTCCAAAGAAATGCAAAGTAGGACGCATAGATTAATGATCCTCGCAAAGCATTTATTTGCTTTGTACAGAATTCGGGGTACAGTTCGGTTATCAATTAATTTAAGTAAAATATTGCCACTGGGCTGGAAGATTGTATTATGCTTAAATTTAACTCCTATAAAAAAGGAATTGTATTTTCCGCTTTGTTTAATGCTGCAGCTAAAATTTTAACTATAGCTTTGGTATTAATAGTTGGATACCATTTCGGCACAGAAAAAAAAGCAGACATTTTTTTCTTTCTTTTTGCCCTAATAATAGTGATAAGCGAATTTGCAAAAAATGTAAACCGCTCTGCCATAATACCAAAACTAATGCAGTTGGAAGCCCACAAAGGCAGAGAAAAATCCATAGAGTTTTTAAACACTTTTTTTTATTCCTATCTGTTTGTGGCATTGGTTCTAATTTCATTTACTTTCATAAACTCAAACAAACTGTTGTCTTTAACATCAAACTTTAGCTCTGCAACAATACTTGGCAACGCAAAAGCCATTCATTTTGCCTTGATTTTTCTTGCACTGCGTTTGATATCTGTTTATCTATCCGAAACCGCATTATCTTTTAAATGCTTCACAGTTCCGATGATTTCAAATAACATAACTTACGGTTGCGCTATAATAGCAACATTACTTTTCCACGGACAATTTGGAATTAACGCTGTTTTTTACGGATTTATTGCAGGAGCATTGCTATCCATATTTTTTATTTTGTGCGTTTTAAAAAAAGAAATTGGCTGGAAAATTACCGCAAAATTCAACATCCCTTTTGAAGTATTCAAAAAGATAACCTATGCAAAACTGTGGCATTTTTCCCAATTATTGGCGCTATACATACCCATATTTATACTGACGGGATTGGGACGTGGCATATTAAGTTCCATAAATTACGGCAGGCAGGCGCTTGATGCGGCAATCTATTTCGTAGTATTTCAATTTGCGCTCATTGTAG
The DNA here is from genome assembly GCA_035528195.1 of Elusimicrobiales bacterium. GTDB lineage: Bacteria > Elusimicrobiota > Elusimicrobia > Elusimicrobiales > Elusimicrobiaceae > DATKZD01. Next base: position 3,911 of record DATKZD010000186.1, on the reverse strand, counting down.
GTATAAAATTAAACGAGTTAAATGTGCAAAATAAGATAGACGAATTAGACCGTATTTTCAAAAAAAGTACAAAGTTTTTGATATTTATCACTATGCCCGCAGCATTTTTAGTTTTTATATATAGCAGTGAAATAATAGCCATACTATTTAAAAGAGGCGTTTTTACGCAAACTTCCGTAGATATGTGCAGCAAATTTTTAAAGTATTTTATTTTCCTGCTACCGCTTATAGCAATACATACGCTAATGTCAAAAGTAAACATAGCAACGGGTAAAATAAAACAAGCGGCGGTTTACGAAACTGTAGTAAACGCAATACTAATTGGAATTATAATATGGGCGATAGGTAGATTCGGAGCAGTGGGTTATCCGATAGCTATGCTTGTAACTTTTACGGTTGCAAATACTTTGGGATTTTTAATTTATAATAAAATCGTTTTTCCGCATATAAAGTTTGTGCTGTTGATAAAATATCTTCTTATTGTTTTTGCGGTTAATTTTATTATGGCTGTGGGGCTTATAAAAATCAAACCTTTCCTTTGGCAAAATCCTATATTAAATCTTTGTGCGGGAAGCATTATATACCTTATCGCAATGACGCTGTTAAATTTTTTCACAAATCTAAATAAAGATTTTAACGTTCAGTTAAAAAATGTAATAAAAATGTTGAGATAAATTTCCCTCAATCCTTATTATCACTTATCCATACACTAGATAATATACGATTTTGTTTCCCGTTTTAATGGGAACAAGCGTGTGCGAGAATTGCAAATGTTACATAATTCTATGGCAAGATTTAATAAGACATTTTAGAATACTTTTTGACAAAATAATTAAATCCCCCCTCCCCCCCTTTATCAAGGGGGAGAAGACAACGGAATTGACAAGGGGGAGTGCTAAAACAAATTTAATAAAAGTAGCCCTAATGATTAGTTCTGATAAGTCAGTTTTTTATGTTCATTGTTAAAGTAAATATCATATTCCTTTTTGCTAAATAAATCATAATCCTCCCCCTTGATAAATTTACCACCGTACTCCCCCTTGATAAAGGGGGGGAGGGGGGATTAAAAAAATAGGACTGGGGTGATTAAAAAAAGAAATACTGTTTTTCCGTCAACGAATTACTGAACATCTACAGCAATGACACGCAGTTGGGAGGTTTTTATTTATACACTTCGGTATCGGTAAATTTTCTTGTAGCTGAAAAACTGCGTAGTATTTCTTTATCTTCACTAGATAAACTACCCGTTATCATTTTTGATACAAGTTCGCCTATGCCCGGGGCCAGCATAAATCCCTGTCCGCACATTCCTACAGCGGAAATAAATCCTTTGGCATTTTCAAACGTATCCACTATGGGAAATCCATCCGACGTCATAGGGTATAACCCGCGCCAGCTGCGCCTCACTTTGACAACAGAAAGCTTTGGAAGAATACCAATCATCTTTTTAGAAATGGAAGGCAGAAACGCACTTGTTGCATTTCTATCAGTTCCGTAAAGAGACGGTTGAGGCGTCATACAAAAAACAATTTGCCCCTCTTTATTTTGATAAAAATAATAATTTTTAGCATCTTCGCTTTGGCGAATGTCTACTACCATAGGAGCAAAAAGTTTTTCTACGGGTTCTGTAATAGCGCCTTCGTGCATATCGGGCTTTACGGGCAAATCAACACCTGCCATTTGCCCTACCTCACGCGCATAAGCGCCTGCGCAATTTATAATATAGTTGCAATTATACCGCCCCTTATCTGTTTTAACTTGGGTAACCTTACCGTTTTGGGTTTTAATTTCCGTTACCGTTTCATTAAAGTTAAATTCTACGCCCAGTTTTTTTGCCTGTCTGTAAAAAGCATTCATCGCAAGCAGGGGACTTGCGTTACCGTCATCAGGCGAATAAATCCCGCCCAGTAAATGTTCGCCGTTAATTCCCTTCACTATTTCTTTGACTTCACCTGTCCCTATCCAATTGATGTTTAGCCCGTAGCTTTTTTGTTTTTCAAGCAAATCCGTCATTAACTTCTTATCGTCTGCAGTATAAATGGGGAATAAATATCCGCCTTTCTGCCAATTTATATCGTCGCCGTAGGTTTGCTGCCACGCAGAAAAAATTTCTAAACTTTTAAGTCCTATTTTTATTTTAGCGCCGTCGGAATGCGTAGCCCTTATTCCGCCTATTGCGGATTTATTTTGTCCTTGCCCTATGGAGGGATATTTTTCTATTACCAAAACTTTTAGTTTACGTTTGGATAAAGAAAGCGCGGTCGGAACTCCGATAGAACCTGCACCTACTATGATAACGTCAAAATTTTTCATAACTCAAAAACTTCCTATATCAACTTTATCTTTTGATTTTTTTGATACATTGCAAAATTGTCCCAAGAAAACTTCCATAACCAAAGGTCTATATGTATTGGGCGTTATTTCATCGGGTTTCACGCCCTCGGATTTGAAAATGTTTATCAGTTGCGCTAGACAACTTTTTCCGCCGCACGCACCCATACCGACACGCGTTACTGCTTTCAATTGATTAACATCTCTTATTCCCGAACGTATTGCGCTTTTTACTTCGCCCAACGTTACGCGTTCGCATCTGCATATGATGATGTCGTCATCTTTTATGTCGGATATTTTATCGTTTAGAGGAAAATCTTCTTTCCAGCTTATCGGTTTTACGTTGACTGCCTGCTTAGCGTATTTTTCTTCTACTTCAACGGAAACAATGAGCGTATTATTGTGGGTTTTTATATCTTTTACGTCCGAAATTTTTGTTTTGGTCAAAAAATTACCGTCGCGGTCTACCATGATTACAGTATCGCCTTTTTTAATTGAAGTCCTATCTATTTCGTAGGCAAAAGTAACCGTTGGAGTTTTAGGGTTTTTGCGGTAGTCAACTAATGTAACCGCAAGCCCGGGACATATTGCCACGCATTTGTAACATCCTATGCATTCGCCTTCAAAATATGGAAGCGACATTATAGATTTCGTTTTAAGTTTTATACTTTTTTTGGGACACACCGCCGCACACGGATCGCAGGGTATTTCCTGATTGCAATGAAAAACGGGAAAGACGCCGCTACTACCCGAAGGATATTGCAACTTATGAGTTTTGCCGGGTTTGCTTTTTAAAACTTCTAGTTTTTCTTCCCATTCCTGCGGTATTTTATCTGCAATATGGTTTAAATTTTTGGCTATTTTACGTCCTAGTATTTTTCCGCTAAACATCGCAGCCGATGCTTCTGCTATTTCTTCGCAATCGCCTGCCGAATAAACGTCCAGCCCGAATTTTTTTGCCTGTACATATAATTCTTCGCACGGATTTAAGCCCACTGCAATAAGGACGGTATCTACATCAAAAGTTTTATAGGTGCCTTTTACCGGTTTGAAATTTTTATCTATTTCGGCTATGGTAACCGATTTAACTCTATCCGTTCCGTTTGCGCTAATGATGGTATGCTTTGTATATATCGCAACTCCAAGCCGCATAAGTTTATCTGCGTGTACTTTATATCCGCCTACCTTATCCATAGCTTCTATAAGTCCTGCAACTTTAATGCCTGCTTGAATTGCGTGATAGCCCGCAATTAAACCTACATTTCCACCGCCAACTATAAATAATTTATCGCACGGTTTAACGAGGTCTCTGTTTACAAGAGTTTGAAATGCTCCCGCCCCGTAAACGCCCGCAAGAGTATTACCTTTAAAGCCCAGCGTTTTTTCTCTAGCGCCTGATGCAACTAAAATTGATTTCGGCTTTATAAGGCAGTATTTATCTTTTTTTAACACGCCTACCCTATTGTCACTAAAAACGGCAACTGCAACGGTATGGAGCCAAATTTTAACCGATGATAAATTACATACGTCTTTTTCCAGTTTCTTTGCGATGTCTATGCCTCGCATACCTGCATAGCAGT
>DATKZD010000185.1:0-2883 GCA_035528195.1 Elusimicrobiales bacterium | reverse complement strand
GATAATAATCGGCAAGATAATCATCGGGATTTTTTTGTGAGGCGGTGTCAAAATAGTAAATTGCTTTTTGAAAATTTCTAAGGTCGTAATATATAAGGGCGGCTCCGATATAAGCCACGTAATTTTGAGGATCTATTCTAGCTGCTTTTTTACAAAACATCAAAGCTTTGCTGCTTTCTTTTTGAAGCCGATATGCTTTACAAAGTCCTAACGGATATGAGGAATCTTTTTTAAAGATATCTGCAGCTTCCGATAAAAGCGGAACTGCCTGTGCGGGTCTCGGATTTACCGAATTTATAACCGCTAGTCCCAAGTAAGCTCTTACCAGTTTATCTTCAGGTTGTTTTACGTTAAGTTCTATTAGTATTTTTTCCGCCCTATCGGGATATCCTGCTTTGAGAAGATCTCGCGCCTTGTCTCTATCTTCTTTAAATCCTGCAAAACATGCAGGCACAACAAAAGTTAAAAGGAAAAATGACAGGCAGAGTTTTTTAAATTTCATTTTTAACTCCCTAACAAATTTTTGCTTTTTGTTTAAGCATTCTCGGAAGAACAACCCCTCTTTGTGATTGATACTTCCCTTTTCTATCTTTATAAGTGGTACTGCAAACTTCATCCGATTCAAAAAACAGTAATTGCGCTATACCTTCGTTGGAATATATTTTAGCCGGAAGCGGAGTGGTATTTGATATTTCTATAGTCAAATGCCCTTCCCATTCGGGCTCAAGCGGAGTTATATTTACAACCATTCCGCATCTTGCGTACGTGCTTTTACCTATGCATAAACCCAAAACTTTTTTAGGTATTTTAAAATACTCTATTGACCTTGCCAAAACAAACGAATTTGGAGGGATTATGCAGTATTTTCCTTTATAATCTACAAACGAACGTTTATCAAATTTTTTCGGATCTACCAAAGCCGAGTAAACGTTGGTAAAAATTTTATATTCGTCGGCAACTCTAATATCGTAGCCGTAGGACGACAGTCCGTAAGAAACTTTTCCTTTGCATGTTAATTTACTGCAAAAAGGTTTTATCATGTCGGATTTAAGCGACATTTTTTTTATCCACTTGTCAGACTTAATCATAGTTTTCCTGCTCCTTTGAAACCATAGTGTTTAAAACGCTGATATTACTGCTTTTATTTTTTCAAATTTAGTCAGTTTTATTTTTTTACTAAATACTTCAAACCCTTTTTTTTCTATTTTATCTAAAATGCTCCGATAAAGCGAACCCATAATGCGTGCGGGTAGCATTTTTGAGTAATCTTCTTTAGGCAGTATTTTTTTTGCCAGGGCATAATATGTCTTCGCCCTTTCCGCCTGAAATGCAAGCAGATTTTTAATCTCTTTACTCATTTTACAATTTATAATGTCGGTTTCGCTCAGATTAAATTTTTTTAGGTCTTCAAGCGGAAGGTAAATTCTGCCCATTTTTACGTCCTCAGCGACGTCTCTTATTATGTTTGTAAGTTGCAAGGCATAACCCGTATACTTTGCATATTCTATGGTTTTGGGATTTTTGTACCCAAATATATTTATGCACAAAAATCCCACAGCTGATGCAACGCGATAAAGGTAAAATTCCAAATCCTTAAAAGTTTTGTAACGTTTTACCGTTAGGTCTTGCGCCACTCCTTCTACGATAAGCATAAAGTGTTCTTTTTTTAGATTAAATTTATCTATGTAGCGCAAAAGATTTTTACCTATAAGGGTTTTAGGGGTTTTTGCGTATAAAAATTCAATTTCCTGTTTCCAATTGCCTAACTTTGCTAAAGCGTTATCTGATGCGATGTCTACTGCGTCATCTACCGTAGAGCAAAAAGCATAAACTGTTTTTAACGCTTTTCTTTTTTCCTTTGATAAAAAAAGAAAAGCAGCAGCGAAGGTAGATTTATTCTGCGAGTTTGTTTGGTTCATCACAATTGAAATTATATAATAAATGTGTTGGATTTTATTTTAAATAATAGGGAAAAATATGCCTACACTAAATATAACGCGCGATGAAGCTTTAAATTTACTCAAGACGCACATAAAAAACGAAAATATGATTAAACACTGCCTTGCAACCGAAGCGGTAATGAAAGCTTTGGCAAAAAAACTCGGTGAAGACGAAAATTTATGGGCAATGGCGGGGCTTTTACATGATTTAGACAGCGAACTTGTAAATGCGGATATGAAAACCCACGGACTTAAAACCGCAGAGATACTAAAGGAAAAAGGACTTCCCGCAGAACTTATAGAAGCTGTTAAAATGCACAACGAGCACGCAACAGGACAAAAACGCACAGATAAATTTCACAGGGCTTTGGCGGCGGGCGAAACGGTAACAGGAATGATAATTGCCACGGCTTTAGTTTATCCCGATAAAAAACTTGCATCGGTTAAAGTTAAATCTATTACCAAAAGAATGAAGGATAAAAGGTTTGCAGCTTCTGTAGATAGAGACATTATAAAGGAGTGCGAGGATATTTCCGTACCTCTACAGGAATTTGTGGAACTTTCGCTAAACGCAATGCAGGAAATTTCAGACGACTTAGGGCTTTAAAATCTGAAAAATAATGCGGGTAACTGAAAAATATCAAACACATATTGGACTCTTAAATAGCCAATAACGAAAATAATTTGGTAAAATGGTGATGAGCGCCTGTAGCTCAGTTGGTTAGAGCAACCCGCTCATAACGGGTAGGTCGTAGGTTCAAGTCCTACCGGGCGCAAATTTGTTCTTTCAGCTTTATACTTCGTTGTTTCCTCGTTCGGATACACGGTACTGCCGTACCTCACGGTATACGCTCACTCGGAAACGCCTTGTCTAAAACTGAAACTTCTAAATTTTACGTAGGTTTAGAAGTTAAAATTTGTTCTTTCAAATCCTATGTAGACC
>DATKZD010000184.1:0-5129 GCA_035528195.1 Elusimicrobiales bacterium | reverse complement strand
GTCGCTCCGCTCCTTCGCAACGACACGGGTGGTGATTGCCGCGCTCACTTCGTTCACTCGCAACGACACGGGTGGTGGGGCGTTTTTATAAAATCCCCCCTCAATCCCCCCTTAAGAAAGGGGGGAATTTATTAAATCACTCTTGTCCCCTATAGTCCCTCTTTTACTGGTACAATCCCCCTTCAATTCCCCCTTATCAAGGGGGAAGTTATAAGGAAACAAGGGGGAAAGTGCATTCCCCCATTACTAAAAATTTGCAAATGTGCTAAAATTTATTTGCGTGTTATTTCTGCACAAGTTTTTTATATAAATAAAGTTGAGCATAAATTTAGGCAAATAAAAGACAACAGGTAGCAGACATCGGCAGACCGCAGACATTAAAACAAATAGTAAAAATCTGCAGTCGGTTAAGTCGAATTAGAAACTGTTCATTTAAACTCAACACAAATTTAAAAAATAACGAAAAGCGCGGGTGGCGGAACTGGTATACGCGTACGGTTGAGGGCCGTATGCCGCAAGGCTTGAGGGTTCAAATCCCTCCCCGCGCAATAAAGCGCTCTATATTTCCTTGCCTTTTAACATCAAAATTTTATGCTATAATTTGCTTGTAATTTAAATCGTGTTTTAATCCCCATTAAAAAACATCTTTCCAAACGTGAATTATTGTTTACTAGAAATTAAAACCGATTAGTATGTTATTTAACGAATTTCTTGTTTTTTGATGATTTAATTAGTTTTTCAAATCCCCCCTCCCCCCCTTTGACAAGGGGGAGACCGTAATTAAATTATGATATCTGAAAAAAATCTTAAAAACACTTTGTTTGTAATAGACGCACACAGCTTTATACACAGGGCTTATCACGCAATGCCGCGTCTTACCTCGGGCGGACGCGAAATAGGCGCATTGTATGGTTTTACAAGATTTATCGTAAGTATTCTAAAAAAAGAACCCGGCTTTTTAGCTTTATGTTTTGATACTCCCGCAAAAACTTTCAGACATAAAATGTATCCCGATTATAAAGCACACAGGCCTAAAACCGATGACGCCCTAATAGAGCAAATAAAAGAAACCCACGAAATAGTCAAAACGCTAAAACTTCCTCTAATAGCAAAAGAAGGTTACGAGGCAGACGACGTACTTGCTTTTTTAACGCACAAAGCTACAGATAAAGGTTTAGATGTTGTTTTAGTCACGTCGGATAAAGACAGTTATCAGCTTGTTTCCGATAAAGTTTTTGTCTCGCACGGAGCAAAAGGCGAATTTAGAGGTGCCGAATTCGTAAAAGAAAAATTTGGCGTTACGCCCGAACAGATAATTGATTATCTTGCCATAGTCGGCGATTCGGTAGATAACGTACCCGGTATTACGGGGATAGGTGCAAAAACAGCGGCAAAACTTTTAAACGAATTCGGCACTCTTGAAAATATAATAGCAACCGCTAAAAAGGGAGCGGAAAAATCAATAACTAAAAACCTCGCCACCAAAATAGTTGCCGACGAAAAAAAAGTAATGCTTTCCAAAAAACTCGTAACGCTTGAAAGCAATCTGCCTATTGATATCAAAATAGACGACTTAAAAGTAAAACCATTAGACCAAGAGGGTGTAGTGGAAGTAATAAAAAAATACGGTTTTAAAAGTTTGGCAAATTTAGTCAAACCGCAAGAGACGGTTTCCAAGCCGTTCAAGTCCGAAAATTTGCAAAATACCCTAAAGGCGTTGGAAAATGCAAAAAAAGTTTTTTTACAAACTCATGACGGCTTCCTTATAATAGGTAAGGACGCAGACACCTTTTCGGTAGTAAAAATAGATTCACTAACCGAACAGGATAAAGAAGCAATTAAAAATATGCTTGCAACGCAATCGGTTGATAAAATTTCTTACGATTTAAAAAAGACAATTTACAAACTCCGCCTGCACGTAAACAACTACGAAACCATAAACGTATTTGATTTGAAACTCGCCTGTTACCTGCTTGACCCATCTAGAACAAATTACGATTTTGCAGGTATCATACTTGATTATGCAGGGGAAATAGCCAATCCCCAAAACAGCCAAGATATGCTGGTTATGCAAAATAAATTCGCTTTTAAACTTAAAGAAATCCTGCAAAAAGAACTTGAGCAAAAGAAACTTGCCAAACTTTATTACGAAACGGAAATCCCCATTTTAAGCATACTGGCATCTATGGAAACCGAAGGGATAGAAGTAGATACCGTAATGCTGAAAAAATTAAGCGAAAAGCTGGAAACGGAAACCAAAAACATTCAGCAGGAAATAAATAAACAGGCAAAAGAAGATATAAACATAAATTCCCCTAAACAACTTGCGGAACTTTTATTTGAAAAAATGAAAATCCCGCCCGTTAAAAAAATAAAAACGGGTTATTCTACAGACGAAGATGTTTTAAGCCGACTTGCTGAAAAATACGATATTGCAAAAAAAATACTGAAATACCGCCAGTCAGCCAAACTTAAATCAACTTATGTAGATAACTTTATTAAAATTGCCAACCCCGAAAATAGCCGTGTTTACACCCATTTTGACCAGACTAAAACTGCAACCGGCAGACTTGCAAGCATTGATCCAAACCTGCAAAATATACCTCTAACTTCGCAAATACGCACGTGTTTTAAAGCAAAAAAAGGATACGTGTTTCTTTCAGCCGACTATTCCCAAATAGATCTCAGAGTATTGGCGCACGAAAGCGGAGATAAAAATTTAATATCTGCATTTAAAAACGGAGAAGACGTACATACTAAAACAGCGGCGGAAGTTTTTGAGGTTATGCACAGTTTGGTTACGCCGCAAATGAGGAAAACCGCCAAGGCAATAAATTTCGGCATAGTCTACGGTCAAACGGGAATAGGACTGTCGCAACTTCTTAAAATACCCCACGCTTCGGCAAAGGAATATATTAAACACTACTTTAAAACTTATGTCGGCGTTAAGGAGTGGATAGATAAAACCCTTGAAACGGCAAAAAAGCAGGGGTTTGTAAAAACGTTAAGCGGAAGAATAAGATATTTTCCGCAATTTAAAGGCAAAGCATTTAGAGAAGTAAAAGCCGCCGAACGCGCCGCTATAAACACCGTTATTCAGGGTGGTTCCGCCGATATAATAAAATTTGCGATGATAGAAATTTACAAACTTATGAAAAATCATTCGGCAAAAATGATTTTACAGGTTCACGACGAACTGATATTTGAGGTAAAAAAAGACGAAGCGCCGCATTTTGCCGCTCTTGTAAAACAAAAAATGGAACATGCGGCAAAATTAAACGTTCCACTATCGGCAGACTTAAAAATCGGCAGTAACTGGCATGATATGAAACCCGTCAGGGGATAGATTTACAGGTAAAAATATCAAAATGAAAATTAACCACTATAAATGGAAGCCAAAACATGCTACAATAATTGTAGGGCTTACAGGAACTCTATCCGGTGGAAAAACTACCCTCGCAAAATATTTACAAAAACTGGGCGCTAAAGTTCTAGATGCTGATAAAACAGCATTAAGTCAGCTTGAAAAAGGTAAATTAGTATACAGGGAAATCTCACGCAAATTCGGTAAACAAACTCTTAACTCTGATGGAACAATCAATAAAAACTTTCTGGCTGAAAAAATTTTTTCAAACCCAAGTACGCGTAAATGGCTTGAAAACCTTATTCATCCTTACGTATTGAAGGAATTTAAAAGCACTATTGAAAAAACCAAAAACAAAATCATTATATGCGACATTCCCCTTTTGTTTGAAAGAAATTTAGACAACTGGTTTGATTTAACGGTATGTGTTACGTCAAAACGCAGCGTACGTTTGGAAAGGGCGCAGAAAAAAGGTTGGAGTACACGTCAGTTTAACGAAAGAATGAGGTCGCAGTTGCCCGAAAAAGAAAAAATAAAACGTTCGGATATACTAATAGATAATTCAGGTTCATTATCCGAACTGCGCAAGAAAGCAGAAAGAATTTACAAAACTATAAAGACAATAAATCAGGAGAACAAAAATGCAAAATAACTCTGACAAAAACGGACGCTATCCGCAGAGAAACGGAACACAAAACAATAACGGCTATAACAATCGCAAAGGCAACGGTTATCAACAAAATTACCGCAATAATAACAGCGCTGCCACTGTCCCGCCAAAAAACGGCGAAAAACAATTTGATGCTACCGCCCTTGCAAAAATGACGGTTGCAGAACTTACCAAAATTGCCGAAGATTATAAAATGGAAGGCGTGTCCGGTTTAAGAAAACAGGAGCTTATAGGCAAAATAATGCAGGAACAAACCAAAGCAAACAAAATAGTTTCAGGAGGCGGAGCGCTAGAAGTATTGCCCGACGGTTTTGGTTTTTTACGTTCTCCCGAAAATAATTATCTATCAGGTCCCGAAGACATATACGTCTCCCCTTCGCAAATAAAGAAATTTGCATTAAGAAAAGGCGACTTGCTAGAAGGCATCATAAGACCTCCTAAAGAAGGCGAAAGATTTTTCGCAATGCTTCAAGTTAAAAAAATAAATGGAGTTGATGCCAACGAAGTAAGGAACAGGTCATTATTTGAAAATCTGACTCCTCTGCATCCAAACGACAGATTTTATTTAGAAACCACTAAATCCGAAATGACAACCCGTACAATTGACTTAATAAGTCCCATAGGTAAAGGGCAAAGAGCGCTCATAGTTGCAGCTCCAAAAACGGGTAAAACTGTAATACTGCAAAAAATTGCAAACGCTCTAACTACCAACCATAAAGACATAACGCTTATGGTACTTCTTATTGACGAACGTCCTGAAGAAGTTACCGATATGAGTCGTTCCGTCAACGGAGAAGTAATAGCATCAACCTTTGATGAACCGGCAGACAGACACGTGCAGGTAGCGGAAATGGTAATAGAACGCGCAAAAAGAATGGTGGAACAAAAAAAAGACGTCATCATTCTCCTTGACTCAATAACGCGTTTGGCAAGAGCATATAACACTGTTGCGCCTTCAAGCGGAAGAGTACTTTCGGGAGGACTTGAAGCGACGTCTTTGCAAAAACCAAAGAGATTTTTCGGTGCGGCAAGAAACATAGAAGAAGGCGGTTCGCTTACTATCATTGCAACTTCGCTTGTTGAAACGGGAAGCCG
>DATKZD010000183.1:0-11597 GCA_035528195.1 Elusimicrobiales bacterium | reverse complement strand
ATGCCATTTAGGTTCATGGTTACTTAACGAGTTAAATATACCTATTCCGTCTTGATTATAGAGCGCCGCCATAACTCCTATAGTGTTATCTTCCACTAAGTTTTTATAAGTTATCTCAGCATAAATGTCTTCGCTGTTACTAAAGCGAGAGATAGTTTTACCCGCCTTATTGCATACTCTCACACTTACAAATTCAAACAAATGATTACCCGGGGCATTTTTAGTGTCCCATGTTTTTTCGGGGCACAAATGGCTAAACGAATCATAATAAGTATTTATAACTTCATTTACTCCGCCATCTGTTACCATTTTGCCTTCATTAAGCAATATAGCTCTGTTGCATAACGAACGCACAGCCGTCATATTATGGCTGACAAATAAAATGGTTCGTCCGCTTTTGGCGGTTTCCTCCATTTTACCAAGACATTTTTTTTGAAAAGCGGCATCGCCTACGGCTAAAACTTCATCAATAACTAAAATCTCTACGTCTAGGTGCGCCATAACGGAAAAACCAAGCCGTATATACATTCCGCTTGAATAACGCTTTACGGGAGTATCTAAAAATTTTTCTATTCCTGCAAATTCCACTATTTCATTAAAGCGTTTTTTGATACTGCTTTTTTTCATTCCCAGTATGGAAGCATTTAAAAATATGTTTTCCCTGCCTGTAAGTTCGGGATGAAAACCTGTGCCTACTTCCAGCAAACTTGCAACTTTTCCGTTTATACGGGCTTCACCTGCGGTAGGTTCGGTAATTCGGCTTAAGAGTTTTAACAGAGTGGATTTTCCCGCACCGTTACGTCCGATAATGGCAACTCTTTCACCTTGCTTTATTTCAAAATTTATATCTTTTAATGCCCAGAATTTTTCTTCTTTTTGAAAATTATTTTTAGACGGTCTTATAATAGACGACACTTTGTTTACGATAGCTTCACGAAAAGTTTTATATTTATATGCAGTATCTTTCTTGTGATGTATCACGTACTGCTTGCCTAAATTTTTAGATATTATAGCCGTTTTCATATTTATATTATATCTGCAAAAGTATTTTCCGTTTTTCTAAAAAAACTAAGTCCGCTAAAAAATATCAAAAGAATTATAATCCCTGACAAAACTAGCCCTTCCGTATATAGTTTGGTATTGCCTAGCACTGCCCATCTAAAGCCGTCTATAACGCCGACCATAGGATTTAGGGAATACAAAAATTTCCATTTTAGAGGTACAATGCTACTGCTAAATCCAACTGGAGAGATATATAAACCAAACTGAGCAATGAACGGTATGATATGTTGAAAATCCCTATACTTTACGTTTAGAGCAGATACCCAAAGTCCTATGCCTAAAGCAAACATAGCCGCCATTAAGGTAAATAAAGGAATAAACATTATATTTGCCGTAGGTACATATTTATACCAAACCATAAGAATGACCAAAATAACTACGGCTATAATGAAATCAACAAAACTTACCACAATGGATACCGACGGTATAATAATTCTAGGAAAATATACTTTGGACACTAAATTTGCGTTGGTAACCAAAGAAGTACCGCTTAATGATATTGCGTTGGCAAAAAACTGCCATGGCAATAATGCGGTAAAAACCAATATAGGATACGGGATATTATCGGAAGGAAGTTTAGCTAATTTCCCAAAAACAATTGTAAAAACCACCATTGTAAGTACAGGGCGTATAACGCTCCATGCAACACCGATGACGGTTTGTTTGTAACGCACCAAAATATCGCGCCACGAGAGAAAATAAAATAGTTCTCTATAGCGAAATAAATCCTTAAAATATTCACTTGAAATTTTACCGGGCTTTATTACCGTTGCCTTCATATATTCATTCTATCTTTTTGGAGGGGTATCCTCAAGAATGGACTTGTACATATTTATGGCTTTTTCTTTCAACAATAAATTATCCAATTTCTTTTTTGCGGTCTCAAAATTAATTTCTGACGCCCTATCTACCATGTCATCGTCTTTAAGGACTTTCTTTAAGGCATTTGCTACCACGCCTACATCTTCCGGAGGAACAATCATTCCCGTTTCTCCATCCTTTATCCACTCGTCTGCACAAGCCGTATTTGACTGTATGGGAAATGAACCCATTGTTAACGCCTCTAACAACGAAGCGCTTATCCCGTCAGTAATACTCAACGCAAGATGAGCTCTAGATTGACTGTGCAATCTAAGTATTTCGCTGTGAGGGCTACCTTCCGGCACAACTTCAATGTTTAACTTTCCTGACTTGATTAATTTATCCAGCTCCTTATGGATAGAACTGGAGGAATAGATAACAACTTTGTATCCCTTTAACAAATCGGAACATTGCTCCAAAACTTTTAAACTTACCAATGCTCTGCCCGCCCAGCCATGATAACCCTTAACCATAATTGTTTTTCTTTTGGATGGTTTTGTAACCTGACGCAATGCAGATATCTCTTGTATATCAAAACCTCCGGTAATGGGGCCGACACCCGCTATTTTACCTTTATATCCCATTTTCCTAGCCAATATGACATCGCGATGGCATTCGCAGGAATAATAATCACATTCTTTTAAAAGTTCTCTTATTTTTCTATTGTGTTTCGGGAATTTTTGAAAATGATAAATACCGCTTCCCCATACCGTAGCCAACCATTTGGGAAAATTATTTTTGAGTATTTTTTTTGCGTCAAGCGTAAAATAACCCGCTCCCTGAAATACCATAGAGTGAATAATATCGGGTTTTATTTCCTTTATTGCTTTGGCAAGCATATAAGGGTAAAGATTAACGTATCTAGAAATAAGGTTTGTTCCTCGGTCTGTATAGCATTTAAGCTTTTTAGAGTAAATATTAATACTTTTCCTTAATTTTATATTGCCATCGTCATAATGATGTTTTCCGCCGTAAATGTCATACCATAACGTTATGTCTTTTATTTCAGGATGCAGTGGAGAGCGAATGGAAGGAAAAAGATGTATATCCCAACCAAGGTTATTAATCTGTGCTATCCATCTTGCCGTATGAACACTAAACGGCATTGCCACTATCAAAAGTTTCATTTTTTATTATATTTATCGTGTTCCTATTTTTTCCGTTTTCCGTCAAGTATTAACCCTTCGTATTTACTGCCTACGGAATTTATTTTAAAAGTATCAATCCAGTCCGATGTTTTTTTGGTATCTTCTATTTTCGGTGGCGACTTTATAAATTTAACCAGTTTTGAAACTTGCTCTTCAATGGTTTGGGTACCTATTAGCAAGTTTATTGCAATAGGATAGGGTCTTAAAAATTCGGCGGAAGTATCATCTGCGATAACGGATAGGTTTATTATCGGCTTTTGAAAAGCTACATATTCAACGATTTTACTCGGCAAAAGATACGTAGATTTATTTCCCATATTTACCAAAAAATCTGCTGACGACATTACATTGCCTATAGTGTCTCTGGAAACTATCCCGTGAACAAATATTTTTTTGTCTAGTAAATTTTTGTAGCGATTGAATATGAAAGTGCAGTCGTTTATATTTCCAAAAAAATGAAGTTCAAGATTACTCTGCCCATAAACTTTCAAAAGACCCGTAAACAATTTAAGCAAATAGGAAGGGTTTCGCATTTTCTTTTCCAACGTTCCTATATATATCAGTCTGATTTTATCGGAACTGTCGAAATAATTTTTCTGCGTGATGTCAGGCATTTGCAGATCAACCAAATGCGGTATTATTTTTATCTTATCGGAATTTTCGGGGAAAATACTTTGGTATTCTTTTGCCGTGTTTTTGAAAGTTACAGTTATATAATCTGCAGTTTTGAAAACTTTTCTTTCAAAGGCATAATTTAGCTTTTTGTACAGGAGCGTATTGTTGTATCTGAAATTTTCAGATAGATAGAAGGGATCCTGTACATCCGCAATCCAAACGGCGTTCGGAACGTATTTTTTTATTTTTAAAGCCAAAAGATGGTCGGAGAAAGGAAGGCATACGCTTATTACGGCGTTATAAGAATTTTCACGGACAATATTTTTTAATTCCTTATATGAATACATTGCCCAAAACGCTGCAAAATCAGGCCAGATAAACAGCTTCACCGCAAAGCGAATCATATCTCTTATCGTCTTCCTGATAATTGTTTTGAATCTAAAATCATTTTTGTTGCTTGGTAAATGTTTAGGATTTAAGCAATGCTTTATTTTTTCACTACCATGACGAAAGATTTTTACGTTATTTATTGTTTCTTTTTTGGGAGTTTTGGGGATATGGGAAGTGAAAATATCAACGCTATGTCCTTGCTTAACTAAATACTCAGCAACTGCTTTAAAACGAAAAGCATAAGGGTTAATATCAGGAAAGTAACTACGGGTTATAATTAGTATCTTCATTTTTTAAAACTTTCTATTTTTTCCAGGTAGCACACTCATCAAAACCAATTTAACTGAAACTGCTAAAGATTTTAGAACCAAAACTGCTATTTTAAAAATAATGGGCACATCCTTATAAGAAAGATTTTTGAGAAACCTCATAAAAAACTTATTTCCGGCTTTATAAAGTTTTCTTTTTACCAGAGAACCCGCTATAAGCGCATACGCCATAGTTTTCGGCATGGAAGAAGATTTACTAATTTCTTCATCGGTAGTTTTGTTTAGGAAACCTATATATAAATTATTACACTCCCTGCTGTGCAGGGGTTTTAACATTATTGTTCCCTGCCCACTATGATGCCTTGTTTTTATCAACGGTTGTGGGATATGCACAAACTTGAACTTTTTTAAAAGTTTAAACCACATATCGTAATCCTGTGTAGTTTTAAGCTCCTCATTAAAAAGTCCAATTTCATCAAAACAACGTTTAGATATCATAACCGTGCATCCGTGCACGGGAGAGGATGTCATTATTTTGTATAAAAACTTTTCGGGTGCGGTGTCTTTTATTTTGGCTGATAGTAACAGGTTTAAATTTGAATCTGCAACATCAAAGTCGCTATATAAAATTGTATTTTCATCGCAGGTTTTTAAAAAATCAATCTGAATTTTAGTTTTCTCAGGATAAAAAATATCATCATGGCTTAACCAGCAAAAATAATCGCCTTCCATTTTTTTAATACCTAAATTAAGCGCTGATGCAACTCCGCCGTTGAGTTTGGTAAAGTATCTTATTTTATCTCCGTAAGACGTAGCAATTTTATCAGTAGCGCCGCCGTCATTAGAGCCGTCGTTTATCACAATTACTTCAACATCTTTATATGTTTGGTTGAGTGCACTGTCTATCGCTTCTTTTAGATAGTCCGCTCCGTTATAAACGGGAATTATCACTGAAACCTTGGGGTTTTCTGCATTCATTTTATTTTTAAAAACCGCACCAATACCTCTACTGCAAAAGGGTTCCTACTGCGACCGTTTTTTTGTAATATGTTAACGTAGCTATTTTAGCAATTAAGGACTGGATATGGGAAACTTTGGAAACAAAACAATTTTAATTACAGGTGGAACGGGTTCGTTTGGTAATGCTGTCCTGCAAAGACTTTTAAAAACAGATTTTAAAGAAATAAGAATTTTCAGCCGTGACGAACTAAAGCAAGACGTAATGCTCAAGCAAATAAATAACCCAAAAGTTAAGTTCTACATAGGTGACGTTAGGGACATCAATAGCGTAAATCAGGCAATGCAAGGCGTGGACTTGGTTTTTCATGCAGCTGCCTTAAAACAAGTCCCGTCTTGTGAATTTTTTCCCATACAGGCAGTTTTAACAAACATTATGGGAAGCAATAATGTGATAGAAAGTGCAATAGCTTACAAAGTAAAAAAAATAGTGTGCTTAAGTACCGATAAATGTGTTTATCCCATAAACGCTATGGGTATGACAAAAAGTTTAATGGAAAAAGTAGCGCAAGCCGCCAGTCGCAACTTATCTGCGAAAGAAACAACCGTATGTTGCGTAAGATACGGTAATGTGATGTGTTCAAGGGGATCTGTAATACCACTTTTCATAGGGCAAATTAAAAAAAATAAACCCATAACGATAACCGAACCCAGTATGACCAGGTTTCTTTTGCCGTTACATAACGCAGTGGACCTTGTACTATTTGCGCTAAAAAATGCTAAACAGGGAGACATTTTTATCCGTAAATCGCCTGCAAGTACCATCATGGACTTAGCGGTAGCTTTAAGAAATGTTTTCAAATCCAAAGTTCCCGTAAAAACAATAGGTGTAAGGCATGGCGAAAAAATACATGAAACTTTCATAACTATTGAAGAACTTAGAAAATCTGAAGATTTAGGTAATTACTTTAGAATCAGAATGGACAGCGGTGACTTAAATTACGACAAATACTACACCAAAGGCGATAAAAAGGAAATAAAATTACATGACCATACTTCAGCAAATGCTCCCCGTCTAAATGTAAAACAAATTGAAAAATTGCTCCTAACATTGCCTGAAGTTACTTCAGAACTTAAAAAAACTTCCCGATACTAAAGTTTTTTTAGAGTTTTTTGGAAATGAAAAAAAATACGTCAAAACTTTTATGTGCACTATCTCTGTCTTGCATAGTTTTACTATGCGCTTGCAGTTTGGAAAAAAAACTAGGTAAAATCAATAAAAAAATAGAATACTTTGAGAGTAGCGGACAATACTATAAAGCCATACCTATTGCCCAGCAGGGGTTGGATATCGCCCTTAGAATTTATACCGAAAATGACCAGCGCCTTGCAATCTATCTTGATAATATGGGTGTGCTGTATTTAAAATTAGGCAATCATAGACTCTCGGAAAAATATTTTCTGCAATCCATTCAGGTTTGGGAAAATGCGGTGGGCAATAAAGATCCCAAAATTGCACGAACCTACGTAAACATAGCAAAACTTTATGTAAAAATGAACAGGTACAAAGCTGCAGAAAACATTCTTCTCCTTGCCCTGTCTATTTATGAAAGTGAAAATAAATCCGCAAACGAAGAGGTAGCAGATGCTACAAACGAACTCGGCTACCTTTACAAAATAACGGGGAAAAACAAAGAAGCTTTGCAATACTTTAACAAGACGCTTAAAATTTGGCAAGAGAGCATTGGAACCGATAATATCAAACTTGCCCCCCTCTATAACAATATGGGCGTAATATCGGATATAACGGAAAATAACAAAGATGCAGAGAGATACTTTCTTAAAGCACTTTCGCTTAGAAAAAAATACCTTAAGCCCACAGATCCTGTATTGGCAATTTCGCTTACCAATTTAGGTAATTTTTATTTCAAGCAGGGAAATAATAAAAAATCTCTAAATCTGCTTATTGAGGCAACGGATATATACAAACAAGCGGAAGATGAAAACAACCTGTTTTTTGCTTCGGCAACAAAAACACTGGGGAAAATATATTTCCAAAAAAACGACCTTCAAAAAGCAGAAGTTATGTTTGAACATGCAATGGAAATTTATAGAAATTTACAGGGCTACAACAGCGAAGAAAATGCCATAACTCTTGAAAACATTGCACAACTTTATGCCAAAAGAAAAGAAATAGAAAAAGCTGAAATCACTTTCAAACAAGCCCTGGCAATAAAAAAAGAAATATTCGGGTCATATCATCCTAAAACTCTAGCTACGATAGAGAAGATGGCAAAATTTTATCGCCAAGTCGGACATATGGGTCAAGCCGTTAAACTTGAAAGAAGATTAAAACTGTCAAAAGAATAATACATCTGATACACAACAAATCCTCCGTTTTTAGCGCAAAAACGGAGGATTATCTTTATCTAAAATATATTGTCGTTTTAGCCGGTAATTTTTTTTCCTCTCAAGGCAAGTATTCTGTTGTACATATAGGATACTTCATTGTTAACTTTATTTAAAAGTTTTTTAGACAGATAAGGTTTAACATATGCCATTTTAGTTTTTGCATACTTTACTTCGGAAGCATTACCAAGTTTGGTAATGAGCAGATAGTATTTATAGGCCTGATAATTTGCCTGCGTAGAACTTTCGCCTGATGTGTATGCAATAGCCATAGTTTTTTGGGCGGGAACATAACCTTGGCTGGCAGATTTTTTGTACCACATATACGCCTTCTTGGCATTATAAGTTACGCCGTTGCCTGTTTCGTATTTTCTAGCTATATTGTATTGTGCTAGCATATTTCCCTGCAAAGCGCCCTTTAAGTACCATTTGGCGGACGTATAAGAATTTCTCTTAACACCTTTACCCGTGGAGTACATATGACCTATGTAGTAGCTTGCCCTTCCATCTCCGCTATCAGATGCTTTTTGAAACCATTCCCGTGCTTTTACATAATCTTTTTCAACTCCATGTCCGTTCAAATACATTACTCCTACGGCGGTATGGCATTTGATATTCCCACGCTTTGCGCCCTGCAGATACCATTTCATTGCATTACTGTAATCCTGCGAAATTCCAATGCCTTTGTAGAACATATTACCCGCTGCATAGTCACCGGAGGGACACCCGCTTTTGGAGGAACCTTCAAAAAACTGACCCGCTTTCTGATGATTTTGCTCTACGCCATATCCATTAAAATACATTTTTCCTATTTCAAACATTGCAGGGCAGTAGCCCTGTTGCGAAGACTTACCAAACCATCCTATCGCCTGATTATAATCCCTGTCAACGCCTTTTGCATACCTATACATATAACCCAGTTTATACTGCGCTAGCATATCGGGAGTTTCAGTATCGGAAGCCGCCATTTGATACCACTTTAAAGCTTGAGCGTAATCGGGTTCCGGTTTTTCTTCTTTTTTCTTTACGGTACCTTGAACTTCCTCAATTTTGTTTTTTAGTTTACCCCTGTAATATAAATCACCTGCAAGAACCTGCGCCTTTACGTAGCCCCCTTCAGCCGCCTGGGTTGCAAGTTGCATAGCATCTGCGTACTTTTCCGATTCCACGGCAACTAACGCCTGATTATAAATTTCTACGTAATCAGGGCCGATTTCTTTTAAAACTTCCTGTTTTTTGTAATACTTGAAAGCAGCAAATCCGATACCTGCAAATAAAAGCAGGACCAATATTTTTTTCATAACCTTCCCCTTTAGAACCTTTTTTCACACTTGAATAGTTATAAATCGTAATCGCTTTATGCTAACATTTAGTATAGCATAGTTTTTTGTATTGAAAGGAATTTTACGGAGACTCGGAAAATGAAGGGCAAAACAGTTGAAGACGTAATAAGAAAAAACTTGGGGAAATATCCATTAGACGAAATAAAACAGTATCTTTTTAATCAAAAGATATCTCCGCAGGAATTTGATTATGCCCTGAGAAAATTAATACTCAATCCCAAAAAAAATAGACTGGATATTTTACTTTCGGCATTTTTTTTAACTGTCATCGCAATATGCGCTGCAATTATAATTCCTGAAGTTAAAAATCTTTCGGATTACATAGCTAGCCAGCCTAAAAAAAGTGAACAATTTGTAACTTTTAGAAGTACCAATAATTTCAGTATGCAACTTCCTTATAATTACAAATTTTTTCGCAAAAAAAATAAGGAAGGAATTGAAACCGCCATATTTCACTTAAAATCCATTCCTATAGAAAAACTCAAGGAATGGGAGAATGGGGTATATAGGTTAAACAGCATTCCCAGAGAAAGTGAATTTTCCGATACTCTCCTTGATTTAAAAACGATGCGGACAAACCATATTCGGCTGGCAAAACAACAAAATCTTAAATTTAAACTTTCAGCAGTTGAAAATATGCCCTTCCCCGCCTTCATACTTCGGGTATACGGGAAAAATGCATACTCAGAGTTGGTTATGGAAGGCAAGGTAAACATCTATGTATACGCATCTTCAAAGGAAGATGATACTTTCTATAAAATAATAAAAAGTTTGCAGGAATATTGACCAAAGTATTT
This sequence comes from Elusimicrobiales bacterium, assembly GCA_035528195.1. GTDB lineage: Bacteria > Elusimicrobiota > Elusimicrobia > Elusimicrobiales > Elusimicrobiaceae > DATKZD01. The sequence continues at coordinate 1,746 of DATKZD010000183.1, read as the reverse complement.
TGATATTAAGTTTCTTATAATTTTGCGCAAGTATCTTGGCGGAAAATTTAAGTTTATGGGTTTTAGTTTTAATAGTGAAACAACAGCTTTTTTAAAAGCATTTCTTTTGGCAGTTTCAAAAAACGCTTTTTTATCTACCAGGCATTTATCTTTAGGATTTGAGCATTTGCCGCAAGGAAATGATGCTTTCCCCACTGCAAATACCGTTGCTTGTTCTCCGACCGACAGCGTACATCCCGATACAAAATAGCAACTTATCCTAGAATTTTTTTTCGCCTTCCATAAAGCAAAATTGCCAAAACTTATTTTCAAATCCAAAAATTTTGCAACAAATACTAATGCATTTTCGCTCAAAGTCAACATATCGCAAAATGTACCCTTTCTAAAAACTTCGCTTTTCTCAAAACCTTTAAAACCAAAAACCTTAAATATCAGCTTATTTACAAATTTGCTATATCCGCTCAAATGCCCTGATTTTATTGATTTTACACTCTTAAACATCAAATCCAACCATTTAAATAAAAAAAAATTTAAAAAAAATCACTTGACAAACTTTGATATCCTTATAGAATATAGTTGAGGCAATATGCTACAATCTGTTAAGATATAAACACTTTACAATAAATGAAAAAAAGACAACTTGTAATAAAAAGCCTTTTACAGAGCGTTTGCGGGAGTTTGGTTTTAGGGAGCCGTCAGCCCGCAAACGCTAGCAAAAATCAGCTTATTAGCTGTTTTTGGATATTTCTAAGAGAAATCTATAAGTTACCAATATGATACATATGTATCATACTTGATTATATTGTATCAACTTAATTAAGTAATGTCAAGAAACCAAAAAGGGGGCCGTATATGACACTGGGAGAAAAAATAAAAGCACTGTTGAAGCATCACGGGATGACAAAAAAAGCACTTGCAAAAAAACTCAAATTCAAAGATTCAAGCGTCATATCTCACTGGACAAACGGACGCTTCTATCCCTCAATAGGCAGTAAGAAAAAACTCTCTGATGTTTTCAATAAGCCTATTGAGTACTTTGAAAATGACGAGCAAAACCAAGTTATTTATAGTCACGCCAACGAACATAAGTCTTTGAGCATAAGGGAAAAACCGGAAATTTTTCCAAATATAATGCATGTTGGCGTTATAGGTACGGTAGTATCGGAGAATTTCGCAATTGATTTTGAACGTACACCCAGCGGATATCTACCTATTTTTATGGAGGTATATGCTGATAAAAGGATATTTGCTTTAAGAGTGGACAGCGAATGCATGATACCTACCGCAAAAAAAGATGACTATGTAATAATCGAACAGACAAATTACGTTGAATCCGGCGAACTTGCGATGGTTGAAATAGATAAAGGATACACGCTAAAAAAAGTTATCTATTCTAAGGATATTGTTTTACTAAAACCAGACAACCCGTCATTGAAAACCATAAGATTAAAGCCGGACACAGTAAAGATAGTAGGTAGAGTAAAAGGGGTTTTTAGAAAACCGTAAAGTTCTCAGCAAAGCCTTATTGATGCACGAATGCAGGGTTTATACGTTATCTTTTTGTTGTGCAATTATCTCTGTTTTTTGAAAACAGTCAACAAGGTTTTGTAGAATAGTATCTACGGCGCGGTGGCCAAGTGGAAAGGCGGCAGTCTGCAAAACTGCTATGCGTGGGTTCGATTCCCACCCGCGCCTTTTATTGCTAGCTTGTGTAAAAATACAACATTTTCGTAGGGGCAGGTCGCG
>DATKZD010000182.1:0-2586 GCA_035528195.1 Elusimicrobiales bacterium | reverse complement strand
ACGCCCGCAGTATTTACGACTAGGGAGTTATCGGACATAGAAATTATTTCACCTTCCAGAAAAGCTATCATTTTATTGCCAACCTCATTTTATTTTTTAACGGCACAATTTTAATGAAACAAAGCGCCATTGCCATAGCATCGGTTATATCGTCAAGTTTGGGAACGCTTTTAAGCCCTAATGTTAATTGTACCATACGTGCGACCTGAGATTTATCCGCAGTTCCGCTACCCGTTACCGTTAATTTTACCTGACGCGGAGAAAAAGTTTCTAAGGGAATTTTACTTTTGCTTATTGCCAGCAATATAACCCCGCGCGTTTGAACGGTTTTCAGTACGGTGCTTGCTTTTTTAATGAAGAACATTTCTTCAAGGGCTATAAAATCGGGGGTATGGGTATTTATTAAAGAGGTTATGCCGTCGAACACTATTTCCAATCTTTTTGAGAAAGGTGATTTTGAAGATGTGTGTAAACTTCCAAAATCCAAACATTTACCTGATGCTAAACTTTTTCGTTCCAAAAGAGCCCAGCCTGTTGTTTCAAGCCCGGGGTCAATTCCCAGTACGGTAAAATTACTGCTGAGATTCAATTTCATTTATAATGTCGTCAGGAATATCAAAATTAGAGTAAATGTTTTTTACATCTTCGTGGTTGTCTAATTCGTCCATCATTTTTACTATCTGTTGAGCTTTTTTTATGTCCGATATTTTAACTGTGGTATCCGGAATTTTTGTAATTTCGGCAGTTTCAATTTTTACGCCCTTATCAACTAAATTCTTTTTAACAGCATCAAGGTCGGTAGGTTCGGTGATAATTTCAAAATAATCCGCATCCGACGGGTTTTTAATATCCTGCGCTCCCGCCTCTATTGTTATATCGGTAAGTTTGTCTTCTTCTATCGTGTCTTTTTTTACCGTGATGTATCCCTGCGTTTTAAACATATAAGAAACGCATCCCGTACTTCCTATGCTACCGCCTGTTTTATCAAAAATTTTCCGTATTTCGGAAACCGTACGGTTTTTATTATCTGTGGTAGCTTCAACTATAATGGCTATTTTTGCAGGGCCGTAACCTTCGTAGACGACTTCCTCAAAAGACACTCCAGGCAATTGCCCCGTTCCTTTTAAAATAGCCCGCTTAACATTATCTTGAGGCATATTAACTGATTTTGCATCTTCCATCGCTTTTCTAAGCCGCGGATTTTTATCGGGATCGCCACCGCTAAGTTTAGCGGCAATAGTAATTTCTCTGATAATTTTCGTATATACTTTGCCTTTTTTGGCATCTACGATAGCTTTTTTATGTTTTATTCCTGCCCAATGTGAATGTCCGCCCATAAAGGTATCCTCTCGCCGATGCAGGTTGTGCGTTACAACAGTTTACGTACTGTAACAGGTTGTGTACTATAACAAGTTGTGCGTTATAACAGTTTGCGTACTGTAACGAGCTGCACTCTATAAGCGACACAGCACCCTGCCCGAAATAAATGTAAAATTACACCTAGATTGTATAATAATCTCACGCAGGTAGTAAATGAAATGCAAGATATCGCAACATACTTGTCCTCGAATGTAGTAGTCGGGGATTAGACTTTTTGATATTTTCTTATTTTTTAAAATCCCCCTGCTCCGCCCTGAACCCTATGTGGTTCGGGGCTTCGCTTCCCCCGTCCTGTATTTTATAAGGTTTTTTCTTTTTCTGGGTTCCCGCTGACGCGAGAATTGTAAGTGTTCAGTAATTCGTGGACAGAAAAAGCAGTATTTCTTTTTTTAATCACCTCAGCCCTATTTTTTTAATCCCCCCTCCCCCCCTTTATCAAGGGGGAGAAAGACAATAGAATTGACAAGGGGGATAAAGATAGAGAATTTAGTAAGGGGAAATTTAAGACATTATTAGGAGAAAGTAAATGATTAGCACAAAATTTACCCAACCTTCTCCCCTGGCTGACATCAGGCCCAAAATGGGCAGGCGGGCGCAAGGGGAGAAGGGAAAAAATAATAAAATCCTCCCCCTTATCAAACTTACCAACGTTCTCCCCCTTGATAAAGGGGGGGAGGGGGGATTGAATCAAAAAAAGAGAATACGGGAGGATTAAATTATTTTGTCAAAGAGTATTCTAAAATATCCTGTTAAATCCGTCAACGAATTACTGAACATGTAAAAGAAATAAATTTGGATTTTTGATTTGAGACTAGGCGTGCTAGAGCGAGCGTGTACGAACAGGACGGCAGTCCGAAGTACCCGAGCGAAAGCACAACCCCCGATAAAAGCATTCGGGGGCAGGCTCAATATAAAACTAAAATAATAAATCAAAAATTTAGATATTTTACCCCAAGACAAGACGTATTGAGGTGAGGTATATCCAGAGGGGTGAGAACATATATTGAATTATATGTTCGAAAAATCCTCTTTTAAATCATATATCCGAACCGAAATACAACGCAGTATTGGGGTAAAAGAAATAAATTTGGATTTTTGCTTTGAGACTAGGCGTGCTAGAGCGAGCGTGTACGAACAGGACGGCAGTCCGAAGTACCCGAGCGAAAGCACAACCCCCGATAAAAGCATTCGGGGGCAGGCTCAATA
>DATKZD010000181.1:0-2935 GCA_035528195.1 Elusimicrobiales bacterium | reverse complement strand
CATGATTTTTTACTCTCAATTGCTCTGCCATCCTACGCTAAGGTTTACATTGAGCGCAGTCGAAATGCTTCGGAATGGCTGCTAGCCCTTAAAATTTAAAACTATTGCTAACGCTACTTTTGCCCCGTTAAAAAAATCTTTAATGCTAACATATTCGCTAGTTGTGTGAGCATTGCGATATCCGATATCTATAAGCGGGGCGGTAATACCGTGTTTTACTAGAGAATTTGACCCGCAACCCGCATTTATACTTGCCGTTTTTAAATTTACGCCCTGCGACGCAGCCGATTTAATAATGGTTTTAAGAAAAGGGTTTTTATCGGATATCTTAAAACTGGAATACATTTTTTTGGTTTTAAAGTTAAACTTGGCGCAAATCCATTTTCCGTCCACTTTTTTACGCGTTGCTTTTACTTCTTTTTCCAAGCAATTTTTCATATGGTTTATAAGCTTTTGCACTTTTTGTTTATTATGACTTCTCAATTCGCCTTTTATGTGTGCTTCCTGCGCTACTACGTTAAGTCCGTTTTCGCTTTTAAATACGGCTATATTGGCAACTGTTTCATGGTCTATTTTACCGAATTTCATTTTAGCTACTGCTTTTACAGCTATCTCTATTGCCGAAATACCTTTTTCAGGATTTACTCCTGCATGAGCAGTTTTACCTGTTATGGCTATATCAAAGAGATGCCTTGAAGGTGCTCGTGTAATAACCTCTGCCACATCCCCATCTAGCACAAGTCCTTTTTTTGCGCGCAGTTTAGAGCTGTCAATATTTTCCAGCCCTAGATGCCCCACTTCTTCTGCGGCGTCAAACAGTATCTCTACTGGAGGGTGGGGTAATTTTTGTTCCTTTAATACGTGCAGGATTTCTAAAACAATCGTTAGTCCGGCTTTGCAGTCTCCGCCAAGTATTGTGGTACCGTCGGATGTTATTTTACCGTTGTGTATTTTGGGTTTTACATTTTTTGCAGGTTCTACGGTATCTGTATGGGAATTTAATAAAATAGGTTTATAATTTTTTGCAGTGCCCGTTCCCGGCAATTTTGCGATGATATTTCCGACTTCCCCGCCAAATTTTTTGTGCGCATTATCTACGGTAACACTGCATCCGAGTTTCTTTAGTTTGCTTACTAAATTGTTTGCCAGTTTTTTTTCTTTAAGCGCGGGGGAATATATGGACACAAATTCCAAGAGTGTGGAAATCATTCTTTTTTTGTTTAAGTATTTTCCTAAGTCGGACATATTTTTACGTGACATATTTTTTTTATTAACTCCTGTATTTGTTGGTGTTTTTTAAACCCCCCCGAAAATACATATATTTTTTCGACCCCCTTTCACAAGGTCTCGTAGGGACAAGTCGCGACTTGTCCCTACAGAATACTCATTGCCTAAAGCTAGAAACAGCATCTAAAACAATTTCTGCGCATTTATAAAATTGCTTCAAATCCAATTGTTCTCTAGTTGTGTGAACGTTTTTCGTTCCGCATCCCATGCAAGGCGCATATATGCCGTGCTGCGAATATATAGCAGTTTCTGGAACCCCGTTTATTCTTATAAATTTAAGATTTACCCCATGTTTTTTAGCCGATTTTTTTATGGTTTTGACAATGAGTGAACTTGGGGGTATGGAGCATTTTTTAAAGAGAAACTTTTTTTTAAATTCCAGTTTGGGAGTTATCATTTTCCCATCTATTTTTTTGGCGTATGCTTTGCATGCTTTTTTAAATTCATTTTCAAGTTTAGCCATATTTTTTTCTAATTTTTTAGTGTTGTGGCTTCTTATGTCACCCTTAAGATTAATAAGAGACATTACGGTATTGTCTGTCGTTCCGCCTTTTACAAGCCCTAAGTTGCAGGTAGTTTCTTTATCCAACCAACCGAATTTAGACTTTGTAATTGCCATGCTTGCAATTTCCAAAGCGGATATGCCTTTTTCCGGAGCTGCAGCGCCATGTGAGGCTCTGCCGTGTATTGTTATGTCAAGTTGGTAAAATGTCGGACTTTCTGATAACACTTCATTTAAATCAAGCCAGTCTAAAAGTATCCCTGATTTTACGTTTTTAAGTTTTTTGTAATCAAGATGCCTTACTCCTACTACACCGGGCTCTTCCGCCGTGGTATATACCGCATAAATTGGCGGATGAGGCAGTTTTTTTTCTTTTAAAACCTGCAGTAATTCCAAAGTTATTGCCATTCCTGCTTTATTATCTGCTCCAAGTATTGTGCTTCCGTCAGTACAAAGCGTATTGCCTTTTTTTATCGGTTTTATACCTGTGCCCGGGGTAACGGTATCCATATGGGCGCCAATAAGCAAAGGTTTTGAGTTGGCATTTTTACCTGCGCCTTTAAAAAACGAAATTACGTTTCCCGTCGTTCCGCCGGTTTTTTTATGGGCGTTATCTACAGTAACCTTTCCGCCCAAACGCTTTAATTTTGCTTTGAGATATTTTGCTACGTTGTGTTCTTTATACGAGAGGGAATCTATTTTTATAACTTCTATTAAAGTTTTGAGCATGCGGTCTTTGTTTACATTGCAAACCATCGTGTAACTCCTACTGCAATTTTAATTTGCCTGATATGCCGAACAGATATGAGGGCAGTTAATTTAATTTAGCAATTTGTTAAAATAGGGTCAATGAAGTAGTGCGCAGCCGATGCGCTAATCCGCTACAACGTAAAAAGTTCTTGCCAGTCAAATTCCAAAATTGGTTTAATGTATATGCCTGATATCTTTTAAACAGTATTTGAGTATTTTGTTTGGCAGGTTTGCCGTACTTGTTTTAATCTGCAAAGATAACGGGATAAAATTTGAAAGCCGTGGTAGCTCAGTGGTAGAGCACTGGTCTGAAAAACCAGGTGTCGTTGGTTCGATTCCAACCCGCGGCAGTTTTTTATTTGTTGGATATTTTTATGGTATCACTTAAAATGCGGC
>DATKZD010000180.1:0-2500 GCA_035528195.1 Elusimicrobiales bacterium | reverse complement strand
CCTATTTTTTCTATGAGATAAATTGAAACCAGGTTGCGTGATTTTTCAAGTCCTTTTCTTAAGGTTATTTTACCCATACTGGTTTTGTCGTAATTTTCCGGCACCCATATGTCAAAATCTTTTTCTCCTGAAAATTGTTGATTTGCAATGTTCATTGCAAAATCACTTGAATCTTCTTCAAAAAGTCTCCAGTTTTTACCATCAAAATAATAAGTTTTGGCAATGTCTTCTACTATTGTAGCAGGAGTATAGCCGTTAGTTAACGCCGCCATCCATACAAAAGGTTTAAAGGTAGAACCGACCTGTCTTTTTGCCTGAACTGCGCGGTTAAATTTAGTTTCCGAATAATCCCTTCCTCCGACCATAACCCTTATTTCGCCGGTTTTAACATCCATTGCCATGAATGCCCCTTGAAGTTTCTTATATCCAGGCAGACTTTCTAATTCTTCTCTTCTTTTTTTCCTGTCTGCGTCTTTTAAATTATCCTCTTGCGTTTCGGTTGTTTCATCTTTGTTTTCGGATTTTTCTTCTTCGTATTTTTCAATAAGTTTTTTATTTACTTCTTCATCTATTTTTTGGAGTTCTTCGTCTATTATTTTTTCGGCTGCCTGCTGGGCTTTCCAATCTACTGTGGTATATATTTTAAGTCCACCTTTCCACAGATTATTAAATCCGTATCTTGGTTCCAGTATCTTCCTTATATATTCAATAAAGTACGGTGCCTGCGTTTCGTAGCGCTCCGATTGTTCCTCGGGCAGGGCTTCTTGTTCGGCGATTTCTTTTTCTTCTTTGGTTATAAATCCACTTTCATACATTCTATTTAAAACGGCATTTCTGCGCCACATAGCTGCTTCCGGGTGAGAAAACGGTGAATATTTTGCGGGAGAAGGAATTACGCCTGCAAGCAGGGCGCATTCTGCAATAGTTAAATCTTCTACTTTTTTGCCATAGTACTTTTTAGCAGCCGACTTTACTCCGTACGTTCCCAGTCCGAAATAAATTTCGTTTAAATAAAGCTGAAGTATTTCCGACTTGCTAAAACGACGCTCCATTTGCAGGGCAAGTATTATTTCTCTTAATTTGCGAATTATAGTTTTTTCAGATGAGAGGAGTATCACTTTTGAAAGCTGTTGCGTTATCGTTGAACCGCCCTGGGCAACCTTTTTTAATACTATGTCTCTTAACAGCGCACGAAGCATTCCTCTGAAAGATATACCCCAGTGTTTGAAAAATTTTTCATCTTCCATTGCAATTACTGCATTTTGCATTGCTTTAGGGATATCATCAAGTGCTAAGAAAGCTCTTTGTTCAGTGGCAAACTGCGCTATGAACTCACCGTCTTTATCAAATACCCGTGTGATAAGCGATGGGGTATAATCATCTAATTCGTCAATGTTAGGTAGTCCCTTTAAAATGTAGCGGGTAATGCTGCTTGCAATGAAAATAAGCAGCAGCGCTAAAATGGTTAGGGAGTATAAATTTCTTCGCGCTTTGTTATGGAAAAGCATTTTAAATTTGTGGAATAAATTTCGCATATCTATTAATTATACCAAACTATTGAAACTCCAAATTAATCCTAGTCCTCCCACAAGTTTCACAAGTTCAATAACGAAGTGCGACAGATGAGATAAAAACCTGCTAAAATGGAGAGATGAGTTATAAAGAAAAAGAGGGATACTTAACGAATAGGTATCCCTCTTTTTGTAATCTAATCGTTTTGAACTTTATTTTATTATAATAACCGTCTCTTTGTCGTCGTATTTATATTTACCTTTTTTGTTTTTGTGCTTATTGCCGCATCCCGGTGCTCCGTCGTACGGGCAGGGGTCGTGCTTCATCTTTTTTATATTCTTTACCTTATGATGTCCGTATTTATTACCGCATCCCGGTGCTCCGTCGTACGGGCAGGGGTCGTGTTTTATGGTTTGTCGCGCTCTGCATGACATAAGCGACATAGTAAATGATAGGACAAGCAGTGCCAATATAACTCTCATTTCTACCTCCAAGGTTGAACATTATCAATAGATAAATATAGTATATCAGTTTTTCAGCATTAAATTTATCTATGGAAATTAGACGCAATCAATAAATGTGAAGCGATAATCTAATTTTTCCTGTATTTTCTGCTTTCATGGGTTTTTCGAAAAGTTTTTAATGTTTGTTTTTTGGTTTTATTTCGGGGTATAATAAAGTACCCTAAAAATCAATCTGGGGGGAGTTTAATTTGACAGGTTTTTTACGGGTTAATTGGATTTTGCTATTTTTTTGGCGTTTTATATGGTTTTTTAGGTTATTTTTTACAATTTTTACAATTTAGAATATTTTACGCTTTTTTGAGCAATAATCCTTTTTTCGTCCGTTTTTGCTTTGTTGGGGTTTTGGTACCCTGTTTTGAATTGTACAGAAAATTTCGGGGGTGGAATTAATTTTAATGGCTAGAGCAATTGAGAGTAAAAAATCATGCGTATTCTGTAGGGACAAGTCGCGACTTGTCCCTACG
>DATKZD010000179.1:0-2115 GCA_035528195.1 Elusimicrobiales bacterium | reverse complement strand
TAAACCTCCCAATCCGAGCAGTAAAGCAACTGTGATTTTCTTTGTCATTTTTAAACCTCTCTTAATCCAATGCTTTTTTTGGTTTTATTAGAATCGAAAGTAAAATAGAAAAAATTAAAATACCAATTACTACGCCAAGCGAAAGCGTTATGGAAATGGTGTAATAAGCCGATATGGACATTTTTATACCCACAAAGAGAAGTATAACCGATATACCGTATTTTAAAAACCTAAAAAGACCCATAACTCCGGAAAGTAAGAAGTATAATGCCCGAAGTCCCAGAATGGCAAACACGTTGGACGTATAAACTATAAAATAGGATTTAGAGATAGCCAAAATGGCAGGAATGGAATCAACGGCAAAAACCAAATCAGATGCTTCAATTACCAAAAGTGTTGCAAAAAGCGGCGTAGCATGCCAAATTTTATTTTTTCTAGTAAAAAATTTACCGTCCGAATACTCGTGGTCAAATGGCATAATTTTTTTGAAAAATTTAAGTATCAAATTCTTATCGGGGTGGATTTGTTCACCATCGTGAAAAGCCATTCTTATGGCAGTTGCTATTAAGAGTCCTCCGAAAACATAGATGAGCCAATGGAACATATGAATAAGGGTAACGCCGGTAAAAATTAGTATAAAACGCATTACCACGGCACCAAGTATTCCCCAATGTAAAATTCTGGGCTGATATTTACGCGGAACGCCAAAATAGGAAAAAATCAACACAAAAACAAACATATTGTCCATTGAAAGGGAGTATTCAATAACGTAACCTGTTAAAAACTTTAGTGCCATTTCCTGTCCGAGTTTAAAATAGATGCCCAGGCAGAAAAGCATAGCTATAGATACCCAGCCCGTACACCACAAAAGAGCTTCTTTAATAGACACTTCGTGTGCACGTTTGTTTAGCACTGCAAGATCCACATATAGCAGTGTAAAGACAATCAGATTAAAAGCTATCCACATTACGACTTTTGTTGACATATGCAATCAATTATATTAAATTTATAATCTATAGTTTCCACTTTTAATCAAACAATGGGAAAGTATGTTTAGAATAATTGTTTTCGTAGGGATAGTTACCCTTGTATATTTGGGCTTGCATTACTTTTTGGCATTTTGGGTTATAAGACATTTTGATTTACCTGTCAGCAATAAAACAATCCGTGTTGTTTTTCTTATCCTTGCGTTGTGCTTTCCCGTATCGGCCATACTGGTAAGAACTTATCCGGGTAATTTAACCCAGTTGTTTAGCTTTTTCTGCTACGTGTGGATGGGCATTATCTTTATATGGTTTTGTTCAACGTTTGCGGTAACCGTTATTGAAGTTGCAATAAAAATTACAAAACCTTCTTTGTATAACAAAACTTTTGTGGGATATAGTGTTTTTATCCTTACGTTTTTGGCAATAACGTTGTCAATAATAAATGGAGTAAGAGTGCCTGAAATTAAGAGAATTGAAATTCCAATGGCTAATCTCCCCCAAAAACTTGACGGTTTTTCCATAGCGGTTTTGTCAGACATGCATTTAAGCCATCTTGTACCTTTTAAAAGGTTTGAAAGAGTTGTAAATAAAGTCAAAAAACAAAACCCCGATATGCTGGTGCATCTTGGCGATTTTGCGGAAGCGGGTTTTGATTATCATAAAAAAGTTTATGATGCGACCAAAACTATCACGCCTCCTCACGGTAAATTTGCGGTAATGGGTAACCACGAGTTTTACTATGGAATTAAAACCTCTCAAGGTGTTTTTAAAAATAGTACTTTTACCGTTTTGAGGCAGAAAGTCGCATCTTTGGATTGCGGCTTGCAAATTTTAGGAATTGATGATATCAAAACAGCAGGGATAGGTGATAGACAGATAGAAGAACTGTTTAGTAAAACTAACCCGAATAAACCTGTAATTGTGTTGACTCATCAACCGCTTAAATTTAATCTTTTTGCAAAACACAAGGCATCACTAGTATTGAGTGGACACACACACGCAGGACAAATTTTCCCTTTCAATTGGTTTGCAAAAACAATGTACCCGCACATTTATGGACTGCATAAAAAACAAAATACTTATTTTTATATCACTTCGGGGACTTTCTTTTGGGGCCCGCCTATGCGCC
>DATKZD010000178.1:0-3048 GCA_035528195.1 Elusimicrobiales bacterium | reverse complement strand
AACCTTCGCCCATCAGCTTAAAAGAAGTTGACATCAAAGTTATAGCAGTAAGAAATAAATAGAGAAACAGCAAAGCTGCAAGCAGTTTGAGGAAAGTGTTATCCTTTGTTTTAGTTATAATCCTGTTCATTGGTCGGTTTATCAATGTGATATAATATGTCCAAGTTACAGTCAATTGTACCAAAGTGTGGAGCATCAAAACAATTTCAAGGGGGACAAGGGGAACAGCTTATGAACAAGCACGTTTGTATTGCTTTTTGTTTTTGCTCACTGGCGCTTACCACCAGCGTAAAGAGCGCCCAACTATTGTGTGAGGCAAACTCAGCTCTGCAAATAAACACCGAACAAAAAAATGTTGTCATACCGTCTACACAGATAAGGGAAATTATTGACAAAGTAGACAAACTGCACCGCAGTAAAACCAGTAGGGCGGATATAGAAATGGAAGTAAAAACCGCACATTGGCAGCGTACCCTTGAAATGGAAGTTTATACCGAAGGGCTAGATAAAACATTTATAAATGTAAAAAGACCCAAACGGGAAAAAGATACCAAAACTTTGCGCATAAGAAACCAAATGTGGAATTATCTTCCAAAAGCCGACAAAGTGATGAAAATACCGCCTTCAATGATGATGGGCTCGTGGATGGGTTCGGATTTTACAAACGATGATCTCGTAAAAGAAAGCACTCTTGTAAACGATTATATTGCGCAATGGTTTTACCCGAAAAATCCCAGTACGCATTGTTATTACATCTCACTTAAACCAAAAAAAGAGACCATATCGTTATGGGATAAAATTGAACTGATAGTGGACAAAAAAACCCTTCTTCCCGTGAAAGAAACCTACTATGATCCCCGCAAAGGACCTATGCGGGTATTAACATTTAGGGATGTAAAAAAACTGGGCAACAGAATAATTCCGGCAATAATGGAAATGAAACCCGTAAATAAGAAAAGCAACACAACGGTAATCCGCTACATAGATGCCGAATTTGACATAAAACTGCCCAAAAACACTTTTACTTTGCAAAACTTACAACGGATACATTGAACGGTAAAATTATGCTAATGATAAAAATGGCTTTTAGAAATCTGTTAAGGCATAAGCGACGTTCGTTGTTTACGGGACTTACTATTTTGGGAGGATTTGTCCTAAGTTCGCTTTCTTTTGGAATTGCCGAAGGAACTTACGATGCAATAATAAACGCCTTTACCAAAAGTTCTACAGGAGACGTCCAGCTGCACAAAAAAGGATATTTGGATTCCCCTTCTATTTACAAAACGCTAAACAACCCCGAAAAACTGGAAGCCGAAATTATAAAATTACCGCAAATTTCGTCTGTCGCGCCCAGAGTCTATTTCCCTTCGCTTATATTTCTAAAAAATAAAACAACCGCAGGGCAGATAATCGGCATCAATCCGATAAAGGAAAAGAAAACAACTACCATAGAAAATCAGATTTTGCGGGGTAATTTTTTATCCAATAAAGCGCTAAACGAAGTTATGCTCTCAAGCACGATGGTAAAAATTTTAAATGCCGACGTAGGAAAAGAAATATCCTTGGTAACTCAGGCCGCAGACGGTTCTATGGCAAACGATAATTTTAAAATAAAAGCTATTTTAAAAGACAGCACCGAAAATTCTAAAAACATTTTTATGCATATCAAATCGTCTCAGGAATTTTTATATTTAGGTACCCGCATACACGAACTGGCGGTAACTTTGACTGATAGCGGCAAGGCACGAAAATCGGCAGATTTAATAAACCTGCTTATAGAAGATAAATCCGTAAAAGCCGAACCGTGGCAAGTAGTCAAAAAGGATTTCCACCGCGCTATGAAGGCGGATAAAAAAGGAAACACCATAAGCATCATTGTAATAATGATAATCGTTGCTATTGGAGTATTAAATACTGTTTTGATGTCGGTACTGGAACGCACTAGAGAATTCGGAGTATTAAAAGCACTAGGCACAAAACCGTTTCAGATTTTCAAACTAATAGTGCTTGAAACATCTTTTTTAACACTCGCTTCCATTGGAATAGGGCTTATTTTTGCAATAGGTCTAAACTATTATTTTGTGGTCTACGGCATAAAAATACCCCAGCCAATAACTTACGGCGGAATAATTTTTGACAAAATAATATCAACGCTGGAGTTTAAAATATTTTTAATTCCGGCCCTTATAACATTTTTTACAGCTTTAACCGTTAGTGTTTTTCCCGCTATAAGAGCGGCAAAAATAACTCCGATAAAAGCAATGAAGGACTTTTAAATGTTAACGATAAAACTGGCATTTAGAAATACCCTAAGAAATAAACGCAGAACATTTCTTGCAAGTTTAGCTATAGGAATAGGGCTTGCAGGGCTCATTTTTGTAGATGCAGTTTATTTAGGCATGTCGGAAAATATGATTAAACTTGCAACTTCTACTTTTATGGGAGATGCTCAAATTACACACCGAGACTTTAGGGATACTTTTGACGGAAAATATAAATTGGAACATAAGCAAAACATAATAAAAGAATTGGAAAAAGAAAGTATCGTAAAAACCTATAGCTTACGCGTTGCCTCATTTGCAATGATAAGCTCTTCGTCGGATGCAAGCTCAATTATTCTCTACGGCATAAATCCCGAAACAGAAAAAAATACGTCAAAAATTAAAGATGCGGTTATATACGGAAATTATCTGCAATCTGACAATCCCCATTCTATAATCGTAGGTGAAAAACTATCAAAAAAATTGGAAACCGAAATAGGCGACAGAATAGTAATAACATCTTCAAACACTAAAACTGACGAAATAGCCCAATCAATGTTCATCGTTGAGGGTATATATAAGTTTGGAAATAACCATATGGATTCGTCTATGGCATTTGTAAATATCAAACAGGCGCAATCGCTATTTGGATTGGAAGACGGTGTAAACGAGATAGTGATAAAATTTACAAATCTCCACATCGCTTTGGACAAAACTTTACCGTTTTGGAAAAAATACTCAAAAGGCACAAATGTTGCCGAAGATTGGGACGAAATATTTTCCGAAC
>DATKZD010000177.1:0-2347 GCA_035528195.1 Elusimicrobiales bacterium | reverse complement strand
TGAGGGGTGGTGAATCTTTTACATTTATCCAGGATATTAGTCATTTTTCTTCCTTAAAATAGATATAGTAGCTTAAAATCATATTCTATTATATATAGGGGGCTATCAACAAGAGTGCTTAAGAATAGAGATAGTTTTACTGGTTGATTTACCTTTGACAAGCGGTACGGTTACGACTTTTTTTGCAAATTCTCTGCCTATTACCTGATTTGTTTTGTAATCTGCGCCTTTAACTAAAATATCAGGTTGGAGTTTTTTAAGTAAGTTGTAAGGAGTGTCTTCGTTGAAAATTACAACAATGTCTACCGCACTCATTGCCGCAAGTACCAAAGCTCTGTCCGACTGTTTATTTATCGGGCGGTCTTTTCCTTTTATGCTTTTTACCGAAGTATCCGAATTTAATCCTATTACCAAAAAATCGCCGAGCTTGCGGGCTTTTTCAAGTAATGTTACATGTCCAGAATGTATGACGTCAAAGCATCCGTTTGTAAAAACAACTTTTTTACCCAACCGTTTTTGAGTATTTCGCCATGCAGTTGCTTTAGCTAAAGTTATTATTTTTGATTTAACGGATTTCATCATTATTGGTTATCTTGTCATTCTTTCCAAGAGTCCGGTATCTACGTTACCTTCCTGAAAATCCTTGTTTTGTAATATTTTTTTATGGAAATCTATGGTAGTCTTTATTCCCGATACTTTAAACTCCCGCAACGCCCGCATGCTTCTTTCTAAAGCCTGCTTTCTTGTCGGCGCCCAAATTATAAGTTTTGCTACCAAACTATCGTAATAGCTGGGTATTTCATAACCCGTGTAGACGTGACTGTCTAGGCGAACTCCAAGCCCGCCCGGGGGCATCCATTCGGTTATTTGTCCGGGACTCGGGGCAAAATTGTTTTCGGCATCTTCGGCGTTAATTCTAAATTCTATTGCATATCCGTTTACTTTTAGCGCTTTTTTTTGGTTGATGGATAATTTTTCGCCTTGGGCTATTAAAATTTGTTCCCTTACTAAATCAATTCCCGAAACTGCCTCAGTTACGGGATGCTCTACTTGAAGACGCGTATTTACTTCCATAAAATAAAATTTACCCTTTTTATCCATAAGAAATTCAACGGTTCCGACACCGTGATATTTAGATGCTTTAACAAGCCGTATAGCAGATGCGGCAATTTTTTTACGGATTTTAGTATTAACGGCGGGCGATGGGGATTCTTCTACAAGTTTTTGGTGGCGTCTTTGCATACTGCAGTCTCTTTCGGGAAAAGCTACTACATTGCCGTAACTGTCTGCCGCTATTTGTATTTCTACGTGGCGCGGATTTTCTATGTATTTTTCCAAATACACTTTATCATCACCAAATGCGGCGCGCGATTCCGCCTGGGCCATTTCAATTTGTTTGACAAGTTCATCTTTGCTTTTTGCAAGGCGCATTCCTTTTCCGCCTCCGCCTGCAGAGGCCTTTATCATTATCGGAAAACCTATTTTTTTGGCGTCTTTACGGCAGTTTTTGCCAACACAGCCTTTTGAACCCGGCGTTACCGGGACTTTATTTTTTATTGCAAGTTTTTTTGCAGTTGATTTATAACCTAAAAGTGAAATCGCCTCAGGCGTAGGACCTATAAATACCATATCCTGTTGGTCTACTACGCGCGAAAATTCTGCATTTTCCGACAAAAATCCGTAACCGGGATGAATGGCATCGGCATTTGTAAGTTTTGCGGCGGATATAATTGATTTTATATCCAGGTAACTTTGGCTTGCGGGAGCAGGCCCTATACAAACCGCCTCATCGGCATGAAGCACGTGTTGGCTTGTTCTATCAGCTTCCGAATAAACAGCAACTGATTTTATACCCATTTCCCTGAGAGTGCGTATAATTCTTAAAGCAATTTCGCCTCTATTTGCTATTAAAACTTTTTTAAAGGGCTTAGGTTTTTTCATTTAGGTTCAATGTAGAATAAAGGCTGGCCGTAATGGACCGGTTTTCCGTCTTCTATCGCTATGGTTTTTAGATAACCTTTAGTATGCGATGTTACAAGTTTTTTGTCGTTTACCATTTCAACGTAACCCAAAAGATCGCCGATTTTTAAAAGCATTCCTTCTTTGAAGTTGGGCGTTTTACCGGGTTCTGCGGCTCTGTATATTCCAACTCCGGGGGATATAATAGGTTCCAGAACGCATGTTGACTGACCTATTTGCGCTTCCAGCGTTTGCTCCTTTAACTCAAATCCCGCATTATTTTTGCGGTAGATAAGTTCTACTAAATCTGTTTTTTTGAACCATTTGGTTATTTCTTTCAAAAACTGTATATCCATTTCCCGCCTCTATTTTAGTCTTTGTAGCGTTA
>DATKZD010000176.1:0-2215 GCA_035528195.1 Elusimicrobiales bacterium | reverse complement strand
TAACACCATTGACTGTCCGCCATATATCGGTACTATGGAAAGATTCTTATCCCCTTTGAGCGAATGCATCTCTTCCGCAACTTGCACTGCAAGCTCTCGGGTTGGTGTTAATACCAATGTCTGCACAGTATTAGGTTTCTTTTTCATATTCTCAAGAATAGGCAGTCCGAAAGCGGCTGTCTTTCCTGTTCCTGTCTGTGCTTGCCCGATAATATCTTTTTTCCCAAGAAGAATTGCGGGTATGGTTTGTAATTGAATTGGTGTTGGCGCTTCAAATCCTTTTTTCTCAAGAACCTTAAGCGTTGCGTCTGATAATCCCAAATTTTTAAATGCTTTCATTTTTCCTCTGCTACTATTGTATCAATTTACTCCCTTTGCGTATATGTCGTAGTTAAAGGAAACGTATCTGATACCCACAATCAACTTAATTTGCTAAAATATAGATGACAGATGTTTCTTTTAGGAATGTTTCAAGAAAACTACTAAAATTTTGACGGCACTGTTAAAAAAATTTATCAGTGTTATGTTTTTTGCAATTTAAAAATTATGAAAAATAGACGAGATGATTTAAGAAATATAGCCATTATTGCCCACGTTGACCACGGCAAAACTACTCTAGTAGATGCCATACTAAAACAGACAGGCGAGTTTAACGTTAAGGCGGAAGAAGCGCAGGATATGGTTTTAGATTCCAATCCTCTTGAACGCGAAAGAGGAATTACAATTTTATCTAAATGCACTTCCGTACCTTATAAAGGTAATACAATAAATATTGTAGATACTCCGGGTCATGCCGATTTCGGCAGTGAGGTGGAAAGAATTCTGCAAATGGTAGACGGCGCTTTAATGCTGGTAGATGCCGTTGACGGACCTATGCCTCAAACCCGTTTTGTTTTAAGAAAAGCATTATCGTTGGGTCTTGTTCCTATTGTTGTTATAAACAAAATGGATAATCCGCACGCTAATGCCGCAAGCGCTGTAGACAAAATTATAAATTTATTTATAGATTTAGGCGCAACAGAACCTCAATTAGATTTTCCTATTTTATATGCCTCCGCCAAAAATGGCTGGGTTGTTGCTAATATGCAAGAAGAACAAAAAGATTTACAACCTCTTTTTGATACCATCATTAATACTGTCCATCCCCCTCTTGCTGATGAGTCAAAAAATTTACAAATGCTTGTTACGATGCTTGACTATAATAATTTCGTAGGACAAATAGGAATAGGCAGAATTGTAAACGGCAAGATGCAGACAGGACAAAATGTATTACTCATTAACAGCAGTGGAGCGAAAAAACAGGTTAAAATTACCCGTATAGAAAAATTTTTGGGATTAAGGCGCGTAGAAACTGAAACGGCTAAAGCAGGAGATATTATAGCGGTAGCCGGTTTAAAAGACGTTGATGTCGGCGATACTTTATGTTGTTTGGATAATCCCGATATTTTAATTCCCCTTGTAATTGATGAACCTACCATATCTATGGAATTTATGGTAAACGATAGTCCTTTTGCCGGATTGGAAGGAGAATTTATAACAAGCCGTCATCTTAAAAATCGGTTACTAAAAGAAGCTAAAACAAATGTCGGTCTTAAAATAGAAGAACTGCCGGGCGAAGGTAAGTTTAAAGTTTCCGGTAGAGGAGAACTTCATCTTGCGATTTTAATAGAAACAATGCGCAGGGAAGGTTTTGAAATTGCGGTTTCCTCTCCCGAAGTTATTTTAAAAAAAGAAAACGGGCAAATTTTAGAACCTACCGAATACCTAAGCATTGATATTGAAAACGAACATCAGGGCGTTGTTTTTGAAATGCTCGGAGAGCGCGGCGCCGTAATGAAAAATATGATACCGGAAGGCACACAAAGGGTAAGACTTGAATACATAATCCCTTCCAGTTCACTCATCGGTTTTAAATCAGAATTTTTAACCTCTACGCGAGGTGTAGGCATAATGCATCATAGTTTTAACGGTTATGCGCCGAAAACTACTAATATAAAATTTAGAAAAAACGGTGTTTTTATTGTTAAAAATGCGGGCAGAACGACAGCTTACGCTATGTATAGTCTGCAAAATCAGGGGGGATTTTTTGTACACCCAATAACGCAAGTTTATGCAGGTATGATAGTAGGCCAAAATTCCAGAGATAACGATTTAATTGTAAATCCGTGTAAAGAAAAGAACCTTACCAATATGCGTAAAAAAGGGTCCGAAGAAG
>DATKZD010000175.1:0-2373 GCA_035528195.1 Elusimicrobiales bacterium | reverse complement strand
TCCCTGCCAGCGTTGCATGGGCGTAGTTGCCATTGAAGCGGATATTTGTACTTTATTTGCGATATTTATCTGCGTCAAAGCAGGAAAATTTTGCGCTGCAAGACGAGACGTATTTAACGAAAAAAATAAAAACAGAAATACAGAAATCAACTTTGTGATTTTCATAACTACCCCCTAACAAATTTCTACAAAAACATTCTAATACATTTATTCACCCATTTCCACACGCTTTTTTTTACCGGGATATACAAAGGGGTTGACATTTGAAAATTCTGTGGTAAAATATAGTTATTGATAACTGTGACGTTTCAAGATATAATCAAAGTCTGCGTAACTTTTGAGATTATATTTGAAAGTTATATTAGCGAAGAATTATACCGACGGTCACAAACTGGGATTTTTGATTCACAAGGTTATAATTTATAAGGTTGTGAGATTTTTAAGATTAAGAGGTAATTTTATGAACAAAACAAATAACGATGAAAACATTGCAAATAATCTTGCAGAAAAAAGCAAAACAAAAGGAACGTTAAAGGATATGTTAAAAGTTATATTCTATAACGGATTTTTACATATATTTAAAAAATCCGCAAAAATTAAATTTGCGAAAGCGAAAACGATAGCGGCATTTTTTGTTATTGCAATACTCCTTTCCCCCGCCTTATATGCAAAAACCGACAAAAAATTCACAAAAGCCCAAATTGAGGCGATAAATGATATTCCTGAAACACACGAGATAGGAAGAATGGAAAAAGAGAGATGGGATAAAATAGTAAAAGCAATAGAAGATGATAATTGGGAAGAACTTTCCAAAACTTTGGGTAAACCAGGTGAAAAAGGGTTTATTAATTTGTTTGCTAAAAGAGTATGCTATGAAAATGCAAATTGTCGCTATAATAAGATAGGTATATTTAGAGAGCTTATTTCCCAATTGGGATCTAAAGATAATACAAATTTGGAAACTTCTAAAATATTTGGAGGAGTGTGGGATTATCTCAAAATTTTAGAGCAGGAAAAAAGACAAAGTGTAATATTTCCTGCAATGGGTTTTGCTACAGAGAGCGAAAAATTATACGACCAACTTATGACAAGGTATGAAGGACAGGGATGGGTAAAGAAAGGAGAAAACCCTAAATTTGGAGGTACAACTTTACTGCATTACGCAACCAAAAATTGGAACACCAACATCACCTCTGTAATTTTTAAAAAAATCAAAGATGTTAAGGGAGAACTACTTAAAAAAATTGATGGAAAAGATATATTATATTTTGCGATTGAAAAACATCTTGATAAGGAGTTCTATAACTCAGCAAACGAATACCTTTCTATACTACTACCGCTCTATAAAGAAATAATCAGCGAAGGAAAAGGGATGGATATAATACCTCGCTTGAAAAGCTCACTAAAGAAACTTAAAGAAGTGGATACGAAAAAAATTGAAAAACTTGAAATTACAGCTTACAACGAAGCCGTAAAAACCGTTACCGAAGCAATAACTGAATTAAACGGAACGCCAGGGAAACTTGCACCGCTAGAGAAACTTGTCCTGGAACCAGAGATAAAAATAACGGAAAAAGTAGAAGAAATAGAAATAGAACCGCAACCGGTTTATAAATACGCGGATTTCATAGAAGTTGGGAAAAGTGATGTGTATTACCTGTATATGTCGCTTGTTAAAAACATAGGCGATAGCCCATCACTTAAGCAAAAAAAGAATAAGAATGAATTTGAAACAGCAGTAAGTAACTGGACAGAAAAAGATAGACTCGTAAAATTAGCCGAACTGATGGAAAATTATAGAATCAATCCTTTTTCGCGGATAAAAATAGACGGTAAAAACTACGGAGATAAAGACATTCCCCAAAACAGCTTATTTAAATCAGCCGTCGTTGGAAACGAACTGGAACTTGCAAAACAGTTTTTTAATGATTATTCCGCAGGAATGAAAAAAGATGACCTCATAAAATCGCTTGAGTATACGTTGAGACATTTTGAATACTCATACGAGAAACCGAAACATTTTAGCACGCTTTCCGATGAAGAGAAAAAAAAACATAGGAAATATGTAGACGAAAGCATCAAACGCAAAGAAATAAACTACAAAGAGTCATACGGTTTTGTTTTGGAAAAATATGCAAAACTAAAAGGATTAGATGAGAAAGGTAAAGAGAATTTGCACAGCCAATTTAGAAAGTATGAAGATGCCGACAAGAAAGTTCACCAAACAAAACTTCCCCGCTACAAGTCCCCCGAAACACTTAAACAAAGGGTAATAGATAGAGCGTATGCGGAGCAAGCTAATAAAAAAAATGCAAGTCTAATAATCCCTAAAAAAATAAACGGGAACAAATGTGTTAAAACAGATTCTAATTA
>DATKZD010000174.1:0-4673 GCA_035528195.1 Elusimicrobiales bacterium | reverse complement strand
TTTTTTCGGAATCCGAGTTCCAATTTTTATGCACCGTGGATATTACATCGGCACCGTCGTCCATAGTTATGTGAGGTTTTGCGTCAATTGCCGCCTGGATATGTTTGTAGTACGTTTTTCTGTCTGCCGCTCTTATTGCAAAAACGGATATTTTATCGTGAGCTACCAAGGTTGCCGCAGTTTCGTCCTGAGTACTTAAGGGATTGGATGCGCACAGGTTAACCTTAGCTCCGCCTGCCTTTAGGGTTTTCATAAGGTTGGCAGTTTCGGTTGTAACGTGAAGGCATGCGCTTAGGGTATATCCCGCAAGGGGTTTTTCTTTTTCAAATCTTTTTTTAATTGTTCTAAGGACAGGCATATCGCGTTCCGCCCAGTCAACGCGCTTTTTTCCTGCCGCCGCCAGCGATAAATCTTTTACGTCGTAGTTCTTACTCTTTTTAGTAGAAATCATGTTTTCTCCCAATGTAGTTTAAACTCAAACTAGTATAGCATTTTTAAAAACGGGTTACTTTTTTGAGGTATCCAGATATTTAGACATCAGTTTGATTGCATAATCCATTAGAGAATTTGTGTTGCTTACGGTATCGCTTTCGGCATAAATTCTAAAGTATTTTTCGGTTCCGGAAGGACGTATCAGCACCCAGTGGTCGTTATCAAGTATTATTTTAAGTCCATCCACAGACATAGCTTCCTTAATGGGAACTCCCGATATTTTTTTAGGCAGTTTTTTTATGAGCCGTTTGATGAAAATTCCTTGTTCGGGAATCGGTTTTAGTAGAGTAAAATCCCGTCTTATAAACACGGATTTACCGTACTCGCTTTCAATTTCACTTACGAGTTCGGAAAGTTTTTTGCCGGTTTTTGCCATAATTTCAAGCATTAACAGCGTTGTTAAAAGCCCGTCTCTTTCAACCGATGCTTTCTGCCATGCAAATCCGCCTGATTCTTCGGCTGCGGCAAGGATTTTTTCTTCGGACATTTTTTTGGACAAATGTTTAAATCCTACGGGGATTTGTTCAAAATCAAACCCTTTTTTTTCTGCAATTTTCTTGCCTAAATACCCCATAGAAACGGTCTGTATAATTTTACCTTTGAGTTTTTTTTGCTCAATAAGATATTTTAATATCACGGGAAATATCTGACACGGCGTTATAATTTTTCCTTTTTCGTCAATTACCGTAAGACGGTCTCCGTCGCAGTCAAAAGCAAATCCGCCTGCGGTTTTATTTTTACGGACCGTATCAATAAGATTTTTAAGGTTTTTTTCTATGGGTTCGGGATTTATGCCTTTAAACATCGGATCCGGAGCATCGTTTATTGCAATTACTTTTTGGGAAGAAAGAATTTTTTCCAGTTTACCTGCCTGCGTTCCGAACATATAGTCTAGCGCTATCGGTTTCTTTATTTTGGACTTTATCGCACCTACATTGAATTTGGATTTTATGTAACCTACATATTCGTCGGTAAAGTCCTTTATTTTAATGGGGGAAGTATCGTCTGACATAGGCGAATGTTTCCCTATTAAACTTTCTATTTTATCGGTCAGCTCTTTACTCGCTGAATATCCGTTGAATTTTATTTTCACTCCGTTATATTGGAACGGATTATGGCTTGCAGTTACGATTACTCCCATTTTAAACCGCTTTGCAGTAAGCAGACTTATAAGCGGGGTGGGAACGGGTTTTTCGCAAAGCGTTACATTTATTTTGTTTGATTTTAAAATTAAGGCTATTTCGCTCGCAAATTTATCGGAGAGGAATCTAGTATCGTATCCAACTACAACGGGATATGAACTTGATTTTTCCGCCGTCATTTCGGAAAGTATGAAATCTGCCAAGGCCTGCGCAAGTTTTCTTACTCTGGCGAAAGTAAAATCCCATGCCATAACTCCACGCCAACCGTCGGTACCGAACTTGATATCGTTTTGAACTCCCATAATCGTTTCTCCTTGCAAAATTTCCCCAAAGGTGATACAGTTTTTTGTTTTATGCCGCTGTTTATTTTTCTTAAATTTCAAAAGGACCCAGAAAGCATTTTACATAATAACGGTATCTATGTTTTTAGAGTTTCCATACTAACAAAAAAACAGCAAAGTAACAAAGCTAACCGTCTAGTAATTTACCGCAGAGCTTTTGTGTGATGCCGCAAGCATAAAAAATATGCTCATGCTTACAACGGCATGCTGAAAAGAAGTTTCCGTTAAATTCATCACAAAAAATCCCGGCAGAACGCACAGGCACCATATGGTGTAAACGTTACGTTTGGTCTTGTTTGATTTCCATGCCAAAATAAAAATACCCGTTAAAAGGTATATAAGTGCGGCTAGTCCCACCAGCCCTCTTTCAACGGCCTGATGCAGATAAAGATTATGTAAATTACTCCAGCCATATTGCCCGTCAATGGGTTTAGGATGATAAAAATGAAAAATAACTTTGACGTTTGAAGGACCAACGCCGAGTATTGGATAATCACCCAGCATTTTAATGCCCGCTTTCCATTGCCCTATTCTGGAACTGCTTAATTTTTGTATTTCTTCGGTTAGGTTTACGTCTGTTTTTACAAACGGTTTGGTTACGATTTTGTAGACGGCTTTAGGCACCGAAAAAAATCTATCTGCAAAGCGGGGGCTTTTAAACGACAAGGCAGCGATTACAAAAACGGCCGATACCGCAAGTACCGTTAAAAATTTTCTTATATGACGCTCCATTATCCAAAGCAGCATTACGGAAACTACAGCACCCAGCATTGCTCCGCGCGATTGGCTTAACAGAAGTACCGCCCCGAAAAGAAAAATCTGTGCCAAAAATATATATCTGAATTTATTTTTTTTTGGCGTTTTTGCAAACAAAACTATTACTGCAAGCAGGGCGAAACTTATAGTTTCCCCGAAGGTAATAATATTCATCGTTGCGCCGGTTCTAACAAGCGCCCCGGCAGTAGAATAATAGTTTGCAACTTGCGTTATCGCCCATACAGATGCAATAGACGCTCCAAGTAAATAAAAACCCATTACGGGTTTTATCATTTCTTTGTCCATCGTAGCCACGAGAAATAAACACGCCGCCATTTTTATTAAATCGGAAGGCAGATAATTTATGCTTCTGACGATATTTAATCCTAAAACGCCGGTTATTACCGCAATTGCGATGTAGACGCTCCACGGCAGTAAAAGCGGTGTTTTTGCGGCAAAATTACGCAAATTAAAATTTTGGAAATCGGTTTTTTTAAGCCTTAAAATCCAACATATAAAGGCAATTCCAATGCCTATTTCGGTTATAGAAACCGATAAAGTAAGCCCGAAAGCAAAAATGCAAAGTCCAAACAAAGTACCCATTCTGCAATCAATATCGGAACCTATTTTGTATAGGGACTTTTCCATTTTATCCTTCTACTTTATAATGCTCATCACTTGCGAATACTCTTCTTATGGTGCCCAGTATTATTTTGAGATCCAACATAAAGGATACGTTTTTTACGTAGTATAAATCATAACGCAGTTTTTCAAGGGATTCTGCCGTATTGTGTGTAGATTTAAACTTAACTTGAGCCCAGCCGGTAACCCCGGGTTTAACCAAATGACGCAAACTGTAATACGGTATTTTTTCTGCAAGTATTTTAACTTCTCTTGCCCATTCCGGACGCGGTCCCACAAGCGACATATCGCCTTTGGCAACGTTTATAAGTTGCGGGAGTTCATCTATTCTAAATCTTCTTAAAAGTTTACCGAAAAAAGTTACTCTTTCGTCTTTTTCTTCGGTTTCATACATAGGTCCCAATTTTTCTGCGATACGTTTCATTGTACGCAGTTTTATTATGGTAAATTCCCTGCCTAAATATCCCGTTCTTTTTTGCGTGTAGACTGGATTGTGTCTGTCTATGATGAAAGAAAATAGGGCAAGTATTATAAAAAGGGGTGCAAGCGGTATGAGTGAAATTATTGCGATAACAACGTCAAACTTTTCCTTAACAAACAGATAAAATCGGTCATGTCTGCCTAGCATATGCGAAAAAAGCAGGCTGGGTTTTTCTGTATATTCCAAAGATATTTTGTGATATACGGTTTCGTAAAAATCCAAATGATTGATTATAGTTACACTGCAACTTACTGCTAAAGATATTATTTCTTTACTCAGTTTGGAATCTTTTTCTATTTCCTCGCCATCTACGATTATGAGATTTATTTTTTTGTTTTTTATCCCCTGCCTTACCGCTTCTATATCCGAAATATCCTTTACGGTAAAGCCGAGATGAGGTTTTTGGCTTAAATCTTTTTTCATCATCCTGATTAGCGGATTATCGCCTAAAAAAATTACTTTTTCGTTTAGCACTTTTATAAGAATATATTTGGTCCATAACCGCCGCCACAAAAACATAAGCAGAGCTGTTATAGCTACTGTTGTCAAAAGATTTATTTTCGGAGCGGTGCTTAGGTTTTTGTAATGAAAAACGTAGAAAAATCCTATCCCTATAAACAGATTGACGGTAAAACTTATTATGCAGTCTTTAGAGAGGTATTCAATTTTATTAAATTGTTTTATGTCGTAAAGTCCGAGAACATAAAATGTCAAAAACCATGCGGGAAAAAGCGGCCAAAACAGGTTTATGTTAAATAGAAGATACCCCCACGAAAAATAGGCGGGTCTTCTTAGTAAAACGGCAAGTGTAAGTGCCGA
>DATKZD010000173.1:0-4853 GCA_035528195.1 Elusimicrobiales bacterium | reverse complement strand
CGGCCTTTTGGTACTGTTTAAATTTTTGGCAGGAATTTTAGGACACAGTCAGGCAATGATTGCCGACTCCATCCATTCTCTTTCCGATGAATTTGCAACTATCGTAACTTTCATTGCGCTTAAAGTATCAGATAAGCCCGCAGATAAAGATCATCCTTACGGGCATGGTAATATTGAAGTAATTATTTCGTGGTTTGTTGCAATAAGCCTGCTTTTAACCGGAATATATTTAGGTTATAGCGCAATTCATTCAATCACGCACAAACATTATCTGCATCCTAATTATTTGGCATTGTGGGGAGCGATAATATCAATTGTCTTAAACGAATTTCTCTATCGCTATACAATTTATGTGGCAAAATTGATAAATTCGCCGGTTTTAAAAGCAAATGCTTACGACCATCGCTCAGACGCCTTCTCTTCCATAGGAGCTGCGTTGGGAATAACCGGCGCAATTTACGCATTTCCCGTTTTAGATTCTATTGCAGGCATAATAATTTC
Organism: Elusimicrobiales bacterium; assembly: GCA_035528195.1. Lineage (GTDB taxonomy): Bacteria > Elusimicrobiota > Elusimicrobia > Elusimicrobiales > Elusimicrobiaceae > DATKZD01. Next base: position 4,352 of record DATKZD010000173.1, on the reverse strand, counting down.
CATGTTCATCATAAGAATGGGGCTTGAGATAATAAAAGATACCAGTAAAATAGTTATGAACACTATGCCTCCCGAAAGTTTTGTAAGAGAAATTAAAAACCTCATAAGCAAAGTTCCTGAAATAGAACACTCTTACAAGCTTCGCATACACAGCGTTGGGAGAAAACAATTTATGGACGTTTCAATCAAAGTAGATAAAGATATGAGCGTTTTTAACGGACATCAAATAGCAACTAACTTAAAAACCGAAATAATAAAGAAGTTTCCCTACTTCAAAGACGTGATAGTCCACGTAGAACCCCATAAAAATTAACAAATGATTAACATACACTTTTTTCACACAAAATAGGCGCAGTATTGCCGTAATAAAGGTGTAATTAAGCCCATTAATAGGGGTATTATTGTATGTTATTCTGTTAAAAAATTTGATAGTATAAAAACACATAATTATTTTGCGGGGGGGCAAAATGGAAAATACTAATAGAATTTTGGATGTAATAACGGAAATCAGCAGGCTTGAGCGTACCGTCGCTTTGCTTTACTCAACTTGCGCCAAAACTTACCCAAAAACTGAAGATTTGTGGAAAAAACTTGAGACGGAAGAACGAAACCAAGTCAAATATGTAGAACAAATATTAGATCAAGTAAAAAAAGAACCTGAAAAATTTCTGCCCGGCAGAAATTTTACCGCACGCGCAGTAGAAACTGTAATATCCGGCATTGAAAAATATATCAGTCAGATAAAAAACTTTGAAATGCCGGAGAAGCGGGCAGTTTCAATAGCAAAAGATATAGAACATTCACTTTTGGAAACAAATTTTTTTGATGTTGTTTCATCTTCCGACAAACAGTTCAATACGTTTATAAGAACGCTGGCGTCGGAAACAAAAAATCACAGAGACATATTAGACGAACAGATGAAGCAATATATGTAAATTGCGCATCGGTTCGTTTATTTTTCGGTAATTATTTTAAACGAATTTAAAAATTTATAGACATTCGGCCTGGTTACCGTTTCATTTAGAACCGTAAACGTTTGGTAAACTTTATTGTCGGTAACGTAAATCCGCCCCATAATAAAAGCATCTTCGTCTACTGTGGCGTGTATTTCTCTTGCGGTATATCCTTCGTTAAATTCCAGTAATCTTTCCCCTGTTATCAATGCATTTAGAGAGTGCGATAAAACTTTTTTTGCTTTCTCTATTTCCCGCAAAGCGTTTTCTTTATTTAAGTAACCGTCGGGATAAACGGAACATTCGGCCGTAAAACTTAACTCGTCTTTTTGAGAATAAGAAAGATAGGTTTTTATTATGCCTTTTCCCAACACAAATTCTTTAACAGGTGCCTTTGTAACCTCAGCGGGAAGTAAAACGGAAAAACCGCATTCTTTAAATTGGTATTCGTATAATTCCAATCCTTTATCCGAGGGTCTTGTAAGAAATAGCACCAAAATCACGACGGTTACCACAATAAAAGCGTCTAAATTTTTTTTAATCATTTTTCATTTCTCTTTGTTTCCATTTTAAAACCTAAACTTGCTCCGACTAAAAGTCCTATAAATATTTTCGTATGCAAAGGAAATTTATTTTTCATAACTCAAACCACCTTTTTAACACAAACTATCTAATAGAAATATAGCAATTTAGAGCAAAAAGACAAAGAAAGTTAGTTAGGGAGCGGCAGATGTTGTAAAGTGATACTTGAGCTCATTGTCAGTATCCCCATTCCCATTGTTTTTCTTTTACAAAAGGGGTTGGAGGAGTTCCGATGATGTCCGTCTTTATCTTATTTGCTTCTTCAGGACACTTAACAAGAATTTTGTACAAGGGAGTTTCGAACTTTGCCAAAAAACACTGTTTTTGCATATTTTCAACAGTATCTTCCAATTGGCAATTATCTGCCATAGAATGTATTAAAACAGCATCTTTTCTGCGTTCGAAAATTTCATAACCTATGGGAGACATTGATTGTGCAACGGCGATATCTTCGCCTGTCCTGCCTCTAAACATGCGTACGGAATAATCGCAATCTCTATGGCAATTGCCCAAAATCGTTAAATCGTCAATCCAAAAATAATTTTCAAGGCAAAATCTTGCTTTTTTCCATTTGAGTTTTTCGTTTAATGCCACCATGTATCCGTTGGTAGGAGAAGGATAACTCACAACTTCTTCGTCTGTAACAAAGGCATAATCTTCTTTGGGACTCCATTTAATATGCGATACAAGTGAAGATATTGGCTGTCGTTCCAAATCTAAGCACTGATATTCCTCTCTATAATTAGTGCTGTTTAATTTTTTATTCGTACCCAGTTTATAAAAATCTATTTTGTAATCGACAAAGCTGCAGGAATAATCTAAATTTTCCTTTTCTGTAACTTTTTTGTGTGCCAGTTCCGTAAATTCTATTTCTATTTTACCTTGTGGAGATTTAAAACGCTGATTTTTAGAAACAGTCTGTTCATTGGAAGCTGTCTGTTTGCAGGAAATTATAAATATCGAAAATACCATAATTGCAAGTAAAAGTATTTTATTTTTCATAACTCAAACCGCCTTTCCGAACATAGTTTACCTAACAAAAATATAGCAATTTGCGGTATCGGCAGGCAAAAAAATAACAAGCATTAATGTCGGTAAAAACAGTGGGGGTCTTTTTGCGTAAAAACATTAAGACCGTAACTGTCGGTAACTGCAAGGCATCCTCCGCATACGGGGCGAAGACTGCATCCGTTGCAGGCAAGGGTGCCTTGCCTGTATTTTTGTGCTTTTTTGGAATTATAAATACTTAACAGATTTTTGTTTAAAACGTTGCCTATCAAAGAAGGGAATTTTCTGCATGCGTGAACCTGCCCGTCAGGCAGAAGAGCAACAAAATTAAATGCCGCTCCGCAGCCGTATCCCGTACATCCGTCAAAAACTCTTTTTTCATTTTTGGAAAGTACCGTGTTTATAAGGTTGTCTTTATACTCCATCATTGGATTTTTTTTAGATGCTTTCGTGTAATCGTAGAGAAATTTTTTATATTTTAACTGTGTCGGCAGAAAGAAATTTTTACCTTCACCTGTGCGTGAAAGGCGGTTGAAAGTGAAACAATCTGCCTCCCCTTTTAGTTTTTGCGCCAAAGGAATAATCTGATCTACATTATCCTTATTAAGGGTAAGCATAACCGTTGAAGACACTTTCATTTTTTTAAGTAATTTCAAAAAAGACAAACTACGTTTAAAATGCCCCTTTCCACGGATATAATCGTTGTACCGCTCCAGTCCTTCTAAACTAACCTGAAAATATCCGGGAATTTGAATGGAGAGTATTTCTTCTAGACGTTTTTTTGAAACGGGATTGCCCAAGATGGATGTAGAAAATCCGCTACCCGCCGCATCTTTATATAATTTCAAAAAACTTTTGTGTAAAAAAGGATTTCCGCCGGTAAAACAAACGTGTCCTTTCACATTCATTTTTTTACAAAAATCTTTAAGCTGTCGGAGTATTTTAAGCCCCTGTTTATAGATTAACGGCGAACGTTTTGTTCTGTCATAGCAATGTTTGCAGTTTAAATCGCAGGCATTTGTAATATGCCACTGCAAAACAAAAGTGTTTGCTATAAGATACTTGTTGCTTGCAAAAGGGCCATTGTTAAAAAAATTGCCTTTGCGGCGTATTTTTGATTCGGGCATGAAAATTATATGTTCTTGGGCTGCCGATTTAAATATGTTATTTAGCGCCAACAGAGGCATGTTTAGGTTTTTTGACGTTTTTTCAATACCGCTATTTTCGGATATTATTTTAAGAACTGCCAAATCTTTTTTTTCTGCGGCTTTAACATTAAGATTGCCTTTTGGCGAAAGCCACGTTAAAACCCACTGTCTGTTTTTTTTGGGTTTAACTGAGGTGCCGTCTTTTTCATTTTGTAAATATGAAATTACGTCCCAAGAAAATTCCGCAGCATTAAGCGTAGGATTAATAATAGGTTTTTTAATTTCCTTGGGAAGTTTTATTTTGCGGCGGCAGGTTTGACGTTTGTTTTTTTTAAAGCGTTCCAGCGCCTGCGCAAAAGTTTCATTTATATTAGCCATAGCGTTTTAGAAAATGGCAGTCCGTCATAAAAATCGGACTGCCATTTTAATTTATCGGCTCAAATATCAACCTTTACCGCATGAGCCGTTTTTATCGGTATCGTTCTTTGAACCGCACGAGCCGTTTTTATCGGTATCGTTCTTTGAACCGCACGAGCCGTTTTTACCACATGAGCCGTTTTTATCGGTATCGCTCTTTGAACCGCACGAGCCGTTTTTACCACATGAGCCGTTTTTATCGGTTTCCTGTTTTTTATCTCCACACGAGCCTTTACCACAGGAA
>DATKZD010000172.1:0-5779 GCA_035528195.1 Elusimicrobiales bacterium | reverse complement strand
AGTTTGCCTGACATTGCGTTAAATACCGATGCATATATTGCCTTTAGTAATTCGGTATCCGTTTCTGTTTTTTCCATTTTTTCACAGTAGAGTTCCACGTTCCCAACATTACCCTGCTCAACCAACGCTATTATCTCTTGTTTATATTCGGATACTTTTTGTTCCTCTTTTTCTTGTTTCTCCCCCGCCGCTAATTCTTCTCCTCTTTTTAATGCTCCTTTCGTTATTTCAAGTTCTGCTTTCGCAAAAACTTTTAATACATTCATTCCCGGTATTACTCCAATAGGAAGTATCTTAAAGACTTCGGGTATTCCCGCTATTCTGTTACGAGGCGATGATGCAGGAGGAGAGATATTAACATTATTGGCGGTAAGCGGTAGAAGATTACCGGATCCACCCTTTTTAGCTTCGGGTTCGTATGCAGGGTTTTTTTCCTTATATATGTTACTAACTGACTTAATTTCTTTTTTATGCTTGGCATATTGCTTTGCGGCATAAATGGGTGCCATAAAAATACCTATCACAGGTGTGCCCCCATTTTTTGCAATACCCTCTACAAACAATGATTGAAAAGTAACCTTTTCGTAGCCTGCATCTATCAATTTATGTCTAAGTGTCCAACCATTTTTGTCTACCTTACCTATATCCAACATAAGATCTTCGGTAATGAATTTTAAAGGTTCTTTTTCCCCCACTTCCATTATTGTGTCAACTATCCAAAAGGTAATAATGTTCGGGTCGGGGTTCCTTTTTATGAGATTTTTAGCTAATTTTGTGTACCCTCCCCTTAGCGCTTCAGCAAGTACCTCGTCGGTAATAATGTTTGGGTCGGGATTTACTTTCATCAAATTATCAAATAATCTTATATCCCTTTTGTGTAGTGCTGAAATAAGTACCCAACCAGTAACATTATTTGGATTTTTTCTTACAAGGGCCAAAGCTAAAGTTGTATGCCCTCCCCGTATCGCCGCTTCAACCACCAAGCCGGTAACACTGCCTGGATTTTTTCTTGCAAGTTCTAAAGCCAAGCTTGTATGTCCTTTCTCTATCGCTTTAACCAGTACCCAATCGGTGATGATATTTGGATCGGGATTTGCATTTATCAAATTATGAAACAATGACACGTTTTTTTCCAGTGATGCAACAAGCGTCCAACTGGTAACGCTTTTTGGATTTCTCTTTGCAAGTTCTAAAGCTAAAGTTGTGTATCCTTCTTTGATTGTCGCCTCAACCACTAAGCCGGTAACATTGCCTGGATTTTTTTTTGCAAATTCTAGAGCTAAAATTGTGTATCCCCTCTCTATTGCCGTCCTAATCACCCACTCGGTGACAATGTTTGAGTTAGAATTAATTTCCACGAAATATTTAGCTAATTTCGGGTATTTTCCTCTCATCGCTTTAATAAGCACCGAGGCGGTAATACCCTTTGGATTTCTCTTTGCAAGTTCTAAAGCTAATTTTTTATGTCCTCCTCCTATCGCCGTCCTAACTACCCAACCAGTAATGCTACTTGAATTTTTTCTTGCAAGTTCTAAAGCTAATTTTGTACGTCCTCCTCCTATCGCCGCCCCGATAACTTCAGCAGTAATAATGCTTGTATCAGGGTTTATTTTCATGAAATATTTGACTAATTTCGGATGTTTTCCTTCCATCACCTTAGTAAGTACCGGCGAGGTAATACTCTTTGGGCTTTTCTTTGCAAGTTCTAAAACTAAACTTATGAATTCTTTTTCCAATGCTATCACAATCATCTGACTGGTAATAACATCAGGATGTTTACTTACAATTTTCATAACTAAGGACATATTTCTATTTTTAACAGCTTCTAATAACTTTTGCCCCAAGTCTTTACCTTTAGCAAAACAAAGTGTGTTGAATAGAACGCCAAGCACAAAAACTGCGCAAAGCTGCTTAAATACCATTGTACGGAATTTGCTTTTCATTCCCTACCCCCATTTTTTCTTACCTTATTTTTTGTTCATTCGCTTTTTCTAATTTTCTCTCCCTTTATTATTAAGTTTCCCTCATCCTTCCGATTTTTAAGTTAATTCGCAGGTTGAAAAACGTGACAAAAAATAATTTAAAAGTCTTAATGCTCAATTATTTTCTGCTCCAAGTATTTTAAAAAACCAATAAGTACACAAATTATAGCATAGAAATACAAAAAAATTACATTAGTTTTTGTATATCTTTTGTTTATGCCAAATTTAAGATAATGTAGAGGTTTATGTTGGGGATTGTTTAATGATTGCCACCGGGAGGACTCGAACCTCCGACCTAACGCTTATGAAACGTCCGCTCTACCTCTGAGCTACGGTGGCTAAATAGATTTGTTAAAAAAAGAAACTATTTTAAATTATACAAAATCTATGGCTGATTAGGGCTTGAGCCTTTTTTCGGCACATTGTTTTTGTGCAATTTTAAAGGTATAATATACACTCAAGTTACTTCTAATATAACCTCGAAAAGCCATTGCGGTGATATGAATGAAAAAACATAAAACTCATCTTTTAACCTTGTTGGTATTTGTATTTTTACCATTATATTCCAATGCGCAGGTTTTAAAAAATTCTAGAGAAATCAACAGACGTACAATTGAAATACAACGCTTGTCTACACCGCCAAAAATTGACGGCGTATTGGACGAGGTTTGGAAAGATGCGGCAAAGACAGAAGATTTTTACCAGTCCATTCCTACAGAAGGAGTACCTTCTAGCGAAAAAACATTTGTCTATATTGGGTATGATAAGGAAAACATATACGTAGCGTTTGAAGTCTTTGATTCCGAAGCAAATAAAATAAGAGCCTTTAAAGCCAAACGTGATCAAGGAAGTGGCGATTCAGTATATGTAACGTTAGATACCTTTAACGATAAACGCACAGCGTATCTACTAGATTGTAATGCTTTCGGAGTACAGGGAGATGCCTATAAAACTTCCAACGGCGATGATTGGGACTTTGATATTGTCTATAGCTCCGCCGGACAAATAAAAAAAGACGGTTATGTCGTAGAAATGGCAATTCCTTTTAAAAGTCTGCGTTTTCAAAAAAAAGAAGAACAAAATTGGGGTATTCAGTTTGGAAGATATATCGCACGTAAAAGCGAAGATTGTTCTTGGATGCCGGTATTTAAAGACAGAGGAGATGAGTTGAGTCAAATAGGACTTATGACAGGTCTCAAAGGAGTTTTGCCTCCTCATGTTTTTGAAGTAATTCCCGAAGCCACTATTTTTAAAAATCTTGGGGGAAAATGGAAAACCGACTACGGCGTCAATTTTAGATATGGACCATCTGCAAATTATTCAATTGACCTTACCTATAATCCGGATTTTAGTCAGATTGAACTTGATCCGATAACAATACTTACAAACTTGAGATATCCCGTTTATTTTCCCGAAAAAAGGCCGTTTTTTATGGAGCGAGCCGATATTTTTAGTTCTCCATCAATAGATGCTGTGCACACAAGATCTATAGTGGATCCTCTATGGGGTGCAAAATTTACAGGTAAATTTGGAAGAACTAATTTGGGGCTTTTGTATTCGCAGGATGAATCTACCTCTAAAAAAACCGACTTTACCATAACAAAAGCAAAGTTTGATGTCGGAAATGACGATTCCATAGGAATTGTTGCAACAAACCGCATTGAGGATAAAGATTATAATCGTGTATTTGGAGTAGATACCGAAATCAAAAAAGATTCTTACTTTTTTGATTTTCAGGGACTTTTCAGCGCTGATAGAACAAGCGATGCGAAAACAGAGGGTACCGCTTTTTACTCTAAAATAAGGAAAGAAACCGGAACAGACACAGCTTATATCTCCTACAAAGATATTTCTAATGATTTTAATGCAAGAACAGGTTTTGTTTCTAGAGCAAATTATCGTGTTGCATCAGCTTACTATGAACACAGATTTTATAAAGATAAACCTAAATTTACTTACTGGGCGCCTTCGGCGTATTACGCACGTTATTATGAACCAAACGGAACGTTAACCGATGAATATGGTGAAATTGCTTTTTATTTAGATGCTCCGAGCTGGTATTTTTCCTTTTATTTTTACCCTCAAAGTTTAGAGCGTTATGAAGGGATAGATTATAGAATGGACGGTGCAGGAATGGAGTTCTATGTGTGTCCGTCAAAATACATTTCAGGACGTATTACGACAAGATATGGTGAACAAATTCACTATTCTGCTCCCATCGAACTTGGCAATAATTTATATATGAGCGGTTATGTTAAAGTTAAGCCACTGAAAAACTTAAATCTCACTACGGAATTTGTAAAAAGCCAGCTTAACCGAAAAAATTCGGTATTAGTTCTTTCAGCTCAAACCACGATACGTGAAACCGTTCAATTGCAATTGACCAAAAAACTAACTTCAAGAATTATATACGACTATACCCAGTTTAAAACCCCTACATCTATAACCAAAGAAATGACTGGTAGTGCGTTGTTATCTTACATAGTATGTCCGGGAAGTGCTTTATACATAGGTTTTAATATAAATAAAGAAGCTACCGATGGCTCCAACCATTTTAAAACGATTTCCAAAACAATATTTTCTAAACTTACCTACAGATTTAGAAACTAATCGTCATCGTAAAAGATGTCAAACTTGTTTACACGATGCGAACTGCCTGACACATTTATTCCTTAAGCTCTCTTATCAATTCAGGTATGACTTCGTATAAATCGCCCTCAAGAGCATAATCCGCTTGACTCATTATGGGAGCATCTGCATCTTTATTGATGGCTATTATGGTATCCGAACTGCTCATCCCTGCCATATGCTGAACCTGCCCTGAAATGCCGCAGGCAATATAAATTTTCGGCTTAACCGTTCTGCCTGTAAGTCCAACCTGATGACGATACGCAATCCAGCCCGAATCCACCGCACTTCTGGAAGATCCAACGGCTCCTTTCAAAACATGCGCAAGTTCACTTATTAATTTGAAACCTTCGGGTTTACCAAGTCCGCGTCCGCCGGAAACTATTACTTCCGCCGATGCGATGTCTATTTCCCCCGACTCTTCTTTTATAAAATCTATAAATTCGGCTTTGGAAATATATTTAGTGCCGATAAAAGGAAATTCTATAACCTCGCCTTTAAGTGATTTATTTTCTTTAGCGGGCGGATAAGTTAAAGGGCGTAAAGTACTCATTTCGGGACGATAGTTTTTACATACGATAGTCGCCATTAAATTACCGCCAAAAGTGGGACGGGTAACCTGCATAAGTCCGCTGGGTTTATCTATTTCAATTGAAGTTGCATCAGCCGTAAGTCCTGTATCAGCTAAAATCGCCACTTTTGCCGATACCGAACGCCCTATAACACTTGCAGGAAGAATAAATTTATTGGGTTTATATTTTAAAACTAAATCCCTCAAAGCTTTTGCGTAGACATCATCAACGAAATTTTTTAGTTGCGGAGATTCTATAACATAAACTCTTGCGGCGCCGCGCGAAATTAAATCTTTTGTAAATTTTTTAACGTCATCGCCCATTATTACTGCGCAAAGCTCCTGCCCCAAATCGTCCGATAATTTTTTACCTAAAGTTAATAATTCAAATGCGGTTTGCGAAAGTTTACCGCGAAGAGTTTCGGCAAAAATCCATACACCTTTATAGTCGGATATATCTTTATTTTCGGTCTTAATTTCAGCTATTTCAATCGCATTAAACATTCCGTCAGCAGATTTTTTGGCTAAATTTTCGCAGGCGCTTTTACATGCCGAACAATAGGTGCATTTATTTTCGTCTATACGGGCAACTTTTTGA
>DATKZD010000171.1:0-2879 GCA_035528195.1 Elusimicrobiales bacterium | reverse complement strand
ATAGACCCCAAAAATTATCCGGAAGTTTCCCTTGCAACAACTTCCACTCACGATAGTTCCACTCTAAAGCAATGGTGGAATCATATTGATGCGCCAAAAAGGGACAGTGCGTGGAAAATGCTTAAAGGTTTGGGTACTGCCCCCATCTTTGACGATGAAGTTCATCGGGTTATTTTAAAGAGTATGTTTGAAAGCTCATCGTCTTTGGTTATTTTACCTGTGCAGGATATATTCGGTTTTGGCGATCGCATCAATACGCCGGGTACGGTTTCGGAAAAAAACTGGATATACAGATTTAACTGCCCTGTAGAAGAAATAGATAAAACGTCGAAATATCGGGAGATACTGGATTTTTACGCAAAAGGCGTAGTTGAAAGCGGAAGGTATAAATAATAAAATTCTCCTGCAGTCGTTATTTAAGAGAGATTAAAATTAAGCGGTCAAATGCAGGTTTTTAACTCGGAGTATATCGGAGCTTACTATGAAAAAAACTTTTTTGATTTTGTCGGTATCTTTAACCTGCGCATGTTCGTTTAAACAGGTTGCAGTAAAAAGTATGGCTGCGATAATGACCGATGCAATGCCTGTCTACCTTCAAGAAGAAGATATCCAAACAGCTAAAGAAACTATGCTGCCTGCCGTTAAAATGTCTGAAAGTTTGTTGGAAAGCGATACTGATAATCAAAAACTTCTAAAACTTACCGCCAAAGGATATTGCGGCTATTCCTTTGCTTTTTTGGAAGATAAAGATAATAAGCGTTCGGGAGCGATGTATAAGAAGGGTTTGACTTATTCAACTAGACTTTTGGAAAATAAAAATATAATTGCAGAGAAAAAAATAAATTTCAACAACATTAAATTTAAAGATACACCCGCAGTTTTTTGGCATGCCTTTTGCTTAGCGGGGTTTGTAAAACTTAATTTAAACGATCCCTCCGCCTTAAGCCGTATCAGCGGATTGGAAAAAATTATAGAGACATTAATTGAGATTAATCCTTCCTATTATTACAATGCGTCTTACGCACTGAAAGGAGCAATACTTGCGCGTTCCAACATTTTGGGCGGTAATCTGCAGCAGTCAAAGCATTCGTTTGAAATGTCGTTAAAAGGCGAAGGAGCAAAATTTAAGATAAATAAACTTCTCTATGCAAAAACTTATGCTCAAGCGGTACTGGATAGAGAGTTGTTTGAAAAATTGTTAAACGAAATTTTAGACGCTCCTCTGCAACTGCCGCAGGAAAATATGCTAAATATCGTTGCCGAGCAAAAAGCGCAAAAACTTCTAGGGGAAATAGATGAAATTTTTTAAATATACGGGTTTGCTTGCCGTCGTTTTTCTATTTTGCGGTTTTGTTTATTCAAAGCCGATAGTTATTAAATTTGCAACGCTTGCGCCGAAAGGTTCTACGTGGATGCAACTTATGGATGAACTTGCGGGCGAAGTTTTTGCGCAAACCGATGGTGAAGTGAAATTTAAAATTTATTCCGGCGGCGTTCACGGAGACGAAAAAGATGTGGTTCGTAAAATCCGTTTCGGGCAGCTTCATTCCGGCGGATTTACAGGAGTGGGGCTGGGTATTATAGCCGAGCACTTACGCATATTAGATACGCCCTTCCTGTTCAATTCGGAAGAAGAAATAGACTATATATATAAAAAATTTGATTCGGAATTTAGAGATTATTTAAAATCCCGGGGTTTTATCCTGCTCGGATGGGCGCAGGTAGGGTTTGTTTATCTTTTTACCAACAAGCCCGTAAGAGAATTTAAAGATCTTTCCGGCATTAAAATGTGGATGTGGGAAGGGGACCCTGTCGCCGAAAGTACTTTTAGCAATTTAGGCGTTTCGGCCGTATCCTTATCCATTACAGATGTTATGACCTCGCTTCAAACGGGACTTATTGAAGGCGTTTACGGATCGCCGCTGTCTATTACTGCATTGCAGTGGTTTACGAAAGTTAAATATATGTTTAGTTTGAGGGTTGCAAACGCGGGCGGGGCGGTTTTAATATCCGAAAAAAAGTTTAATTCCATTAAACCTAATCATCAAAAAATCTTACTTGATATTAGTAACAAGTATTTTAAAAAATTAACCGCATTAAGCCGCAGAGACGATAAAAAAGCCGTTAAGGTTCTTAAGGAAGAAGGAATTTTGGTTACCTCTCCCGCAAGCCAAAAAGTAATAGCAAAGTTTAAGTTGGCGGGGGCAAAAACCCGCATAGACCTTGCAGATAAACTTTATCCAAAGTCGCTTCTTATCCGCATAGAAAAGGCCTTGGAAGATTTTAGAGCGTCCAAAAAGAATAAAAATAGAAATACGTAATTATGCCTCCAATAGTGACAGTCACTTTTTACAATTTTTAAAAAATTGTAAAAAGTGACTGTCACTATCTAACTTGCTATACTGTATCGGTAATGTTTACCTGCGGCGTTTGGTAATAATATATGACTAATGCTATTAGAATTTTTTTAGTTTTTTTTCTGGCGTATTTCGGATTTAAAGTCGTAACCGAAGACTTTAAATCCGGGCGTATTTCCAATAAAAAAATAATTTTGGGATTTAAAGTCCTTGCATTCGGTTTTGCGGTTTTATTTTTGGTTTCCTTAACCAACCACCTGTTTCTTTCCAGTCCTAAACAGGTTAATTCCGTATTATTTAGCGAATTTATAAAATTTGCAAGCTGGCTTCTAAACCCTTCCCTCGTTTTAAAATTTTACCTTATGTTTTTTGTTCACGCTTTTTTGGTTTTATTTATTGCCCTACTTTTTTGGAAAGTAAAAATATGGCCTGCCGGCGATGCTAAACTATATATCGTTTTGGGACTTATTATTCCGCTTATTTCACCCGCTATAAATCAATTTCCGGAAAAATTATTTTTGG
>DATKZD010000170.1:0-4777 GCA_035528195.1 Elusimicrobiales bacterium | reverse complement strand
TAGAGGTACATGATATGATTTTTTTCCGACGGGGAGATTGTCATCATTCTATTGCATTTTGATTTTGTGCCGTATTGCAGCCATGCAAAATCGGCTCTATCAAAAGACCATCTTATCACGGCGCTTCTTCGCCCTACGGCTTCAACATAAGGACCTCTGATAACATTAATAGATTTTGCGTTTATGACGGCTAGAACAAGTAAACCTGCAAAACAAACTATTTTCTTCATATTTTCCTCTGAAAATCTTTAAAGGGATTGTACTTAATATGAAACTTGTAAGTAAACATTTATTATGATTAAATAGATAATTATAGAGACAATGCCTAAAAAAAATAAACGGAAATTTAAAAGGGCGCAGTCTAAATATGCGCTTAAGTGCCAACCGTATCCCCTCAAAGAAGGTAAAGAAGGCACTTATGTCATTTGTAACGACATAAGCGCAGACGGCATATTGTTTACCTCCCTTGTTGTTTTTAAAACTAAACAAAAACTTAAATTGGATTTAAAACTTCCGGGATGGGGTAAATTTTGGGAAAAGTTGTACAAGAAAAAACACTTACAAACTGATACCTATTCTATGGTCGCCAAAGTGGTACGCATTGCTGATATCGGAGATAATGTCTACCAAATAGCTGCGCATTTTATCTCAAAAAATAATGCCAAACAAAAGGCATTATTAAAATACATCAAAGAAAATGAAAAACCTTCTAAAAACACCAAAAAATCCCGTAAAAAAACATCGGGCAAAAAAGATAAAAACTGAAATTGAATTTAAATGGCAGATAAAAAATAAACTTCAGTTTAAACTTTTTGCAGATATCACAAAAAAATTAAAAGCAAAGATGGCAAAGTTAAAAAAAATAAAAAATGAAGATTTTTATTTAGATAGCGAAAATTTTGAATTTAAAAAACAAAATTCCGCCTGCAGAATAAGAAAAACAGGGAAAAAATTAGCTTTATGCATAAAGAAAGCAAATAAAATAAAAAACGGTCTTGCCAAAAGAAGTGAAATCGTCATTGAGTTGCCGAAAATAACTGCCATAAATTGTGCGCTAAAAAAGGTAAATGAAACAAATTTAATTCCTTCCAAATTAAATGTTATATTTAAAATAATCAATAACAGAAAAACTTCAAAACTTATTTACAAAAAATCGGTAAGTTCGCTTTGTTTTGACGATGTTAAAATCTATGCAGGTTCCAAAATAATTCCTATGAAAGAAATAGAATTGGAGTTTATAAAAGGAAGTCTGTCCGATTTTAAAAATTTCACAAAAGAAATCACAAAAAAAACGGGGCTCAAGCCCGCTAAAATATCAAAAGTTCGCACGGCATTTTCCGCCCTATCCGATTGACTGCCTATAAATGTTTAGTAATTTGATGATAAAAAAAGTATTTCTTTTTTTAATCCCCCCTCCCCCCGTCCTATACATTTAGAGGTTTTTAAAAACGTGCCATTCAAGGCACAATTTTGCCTTTATCAAGGGGGATTTCGGTTTACAGTGACGGGTTGTATTTTTGTTCTTTAAAGTTCTATGTCTACTCCCATGTTTCTCCCCCTTTAACAAAGGGGGAATTAAAGGGGGATTTTATTATTTCGTTACGACTCTTTAATTTTCCGTCATCAAATTGGCAAATATGCAAATTGCTTATTTTAATTTTTGCGCATTCTTTATTTTTTTATTTTGACGGTAATATATTCGCATTTTCCGCATTGCATACACTTGTAAGTCCGTTTCTCTACGTTATTCGGTTTTTTTTCCGTTAAAATATGTCTGGCGGGACTTTTGCATTTGGAACATCTAACTAAAATAGAGCAATCTCCGCATCTGATAGGTTTGCCGTTATATGTAGTTGCAATGTTCCAAAAATCTTTTATAACGGATTTGCAAGCGGCACATCTAACCGTTTTATTTTGCCCGTAAGTCTTGGGCATTTTTTCAAAAATTTCCACCCATGGCGACGACCATTTGCTTTCGGCTTTAAAGCCCAGCCATTTACGCCACGCGCGCCCGCGACGCACCATAAGTTCTATGATTTTTTTCTCTTTTTCAGTTAAAATTTCCTTTATGAGTATTGCGCGGTTCAACATATCTTCCTGTTTCCAAAAAGCAATAATAAAAGCTCCCAGCTCAATAAGGGGCGCTCTGTTTCTGTTACTTACGGGGAGATTTTTTATTATTTTGATTATGGAGTTAAAAATATCGTCAATAGTTTTTTGCTGAAGTTTAAGTTTTAAATTTTCGTCATAAATAAATTTAAAAACCGACATCATATAAAACGAAATTATGTCAAAACCCCAAAGCCCGACGGAGAGTTTTCCTTTTTTGACAAAAGAATCCGCATACGACTTAAAGACGGCAATTATTTTTTCCAGATAACTTTTCCTAATATGTTTAAGCTCGGGTAAATTGATGAAATCGTAATGCAAAGGTTTGCCAAAAATCTCAACTAAATACCTATCCATATCGTATAAATTAGTTTTTTGGGAGATGGTTAATTTGTTCTTTGAGGGTAATTTAAAAAACAAATTTTTCAAACGAGACGATTGAAAATAACTACGGGCTAAATTTTGTTCAAGCTTATTTATAAAACCAAATATTTTTTGTTTTCCAAATAAGACTTTCAGTCTATTTTTAAGTTTGTCCGTATATTTTTTGTCTCTCTTGCCGCCGTAATGCTCTATAAGTCTGCCAATGCCTATGGGGTCAGTAAACTCGTCTACGGGAATTTGTTTGAAATAATCTATCGCCTGCGATTTTTTGTCGCAGTCGTAGTAAACGTTTGCAAGGTAACCTATGGCAGTATAAAAATTCCTCTTAAGTTTTATTGCTTTTTTAAGATTTTTTACCGATTTTTCCATTTCGCCCAACAAGTCGTAACAAACCCCAAGCCCCAAATAAAGGTAAGCATTGGAAGGCACAAGTTTAGCCGCTTTACTGAAATACGTTATGGCATCTTTGCAAAAATTATGTTGAGCGTACACAAGAGCAATGCGTTCAAAAACTTCGCCGGACGTCCTATACAGGTGCGATACTTTCTTTGCATAAAAATCTGCTTTGTCTCTTTTACCTAAGTTCAAATAAACCTCAAAGAGGTTTATAAGCAAAGCAGAATTTTTGGACATACGACTTAACAGTTTTTCAAGTTTGGTTTTTGCAGTTGAAAAATCACCCATTTTAACCTGCGAAATTGCAGACATTAAGGCAATTTCAGGCGAATCGGGGTAAAACAAAAGCCCTTCCCTGGACGTTTTAAAAGCTTTGGAGTATTTTTCGTCGGCAAGAAGTCCGCTTATGCGCTCACGATAATAATTTAGAGTTTTTTTCGCTGCCATATTTAGTCCCGTCGCTATTGCATACATTCTAAATAACAATAGCCCAAAAGTCTAATAGTTTAAGCGATAGGCAACCCATTGCTTTATCCGAAACGTCAATTTAATATAATTGGGTAGTTAGACTTCGTAGTAAATTCGGGGAGATTTACAAACATTGACAAAAATTTTTGAAATAATTTTTGGCTTTGCGTGTATAGTTAAAGGTAGCGCTATATGGAACACAACGATAAAAAGATAATCAACGATGTTTTGTTAGGCAAAACTCATAGTTTTAAAATCATCGTGGAAAAATACGAAAACATGCTCTTTGACCTGTCTTTGAGACTAACGGGTAATATGCAGGAATCGGAAGATATTGTACAGAAATCTTTTATAAAGGCATATAGAAATCTTGATAAGTACAAACAGGACTACAAGTTTTCAAACTGGATTTACACCATAGCTTTAAACCTTATAAAGAACCATTTAAGGCACAGGAAAGTAATAAGGTTTCTATCGCTTGATTTTAAGCCGAAAGAAGAAAACTTGTTTGAAATAGAAGATAAAAGCGCTGTGCCTGAACGCAAAATGGAACAAGAGGATTTTTCAAAAACGCTGCAAACGGCAATAGGCGATTTACCTTCAAAATTAAAGGAAGTTTTTACCTTGCACTATCTACATGAGAAAGATTTGGCATCAGTTGGAAATATATGCGGTTTAAGCCAAAACGCAGTCAGGTTGCGGCTTATGAGAGCGAGAAACATAATATATGGAAAAATTAAAACTGATTTTCCGCAAAGTTTAAAGTAAGCTAAATAACGAGGAAATATGAATAATTTTGAAAATAAAATAAAAGATTGGTGCGGAAGCATCAAAAAACACCGTTTAAATAAATCTCTTTGGAGCAGTATAGAACCCGAACTGGAAGCAAAGCATCTGCATTTTAAAAAGCCCGCTTTAGTTTTTGCTTTAGCAGTTTGTTCGGTAATCGCTTTTTTGATTTTGCCACTTAAAAAAGAACAAAAACCATCTATGTACGTATACGTAGCACACAGCATATACGATGTGGCAAATTATCCATATTTGAAAGAACAATACGGCGACAGCGGACCCGTAAGACTTGTGGTAGGCAATTAAGAAAAACAGTAGTGAAAAACAAAAAATTGTCATTCCTGCAATTTTCAGGCAGGAAACCAGTATTAAGACGTAAACTTGTGTAGCTAGACTGGACCCCTGCCAACGGATTGCAGGGGCGACACAAAAAACAAAAAAAGGAGATAAAAATGAAAAAGAAAAATGTATTAAAAACAACGGTTGCACTGCTTGCATTAGCTTTTATGGGATTTTCTATAGCCAATGCAATGCAACAAAAAAAAGTAAACACAGATAACGTTGACTTGCCTTTCGTCAACGATGCTCAAGTATTGGGACAGTGGTTATCGGTAGATATAGTCAAAAATCC
>DATKZD010000169.1:0-3087 GCA_035528195.1 Elusimicrobiales bacterium | reverse complement strand
GGCAGCATTGCTGGGACTTAAGCTCGAACAGTAATAGAAATTTCCTGTTTCCATAGATGAGAATATTTTAAATAGATAAAAACAATAAATTAAATTCCAAAACGCTAAATTTTACATATATTTTCTAAACCTCTGTTTTAGGTTAAATTTAAAACAGAGGTTTTTTTATAGCACTATGTATAGCACATTGGTTTTGTTTTTTAATACAATAGTATGGTAACGCAGTAATACAGGTTTGAACATTTAAAAATAAGAGGTGCCCCGTCAACATATGATTAAATCGCTTAGAGGTTTCAGAGATATTTTATATCCTGAAAGTAAAAAATTTACAGAATTTGAAAACATTGCCCGCAGGGTAATGGATGCTTTCGGCTACAAAGAAATCCGTGTGCCCGTAATGGAGCAAAAGGAACTTTTTATCAAATCAACGGGAGAAACATCGGATATCGTATCCAAGGAGATGTACACGCTAGAGGATGCCGGCGGGCGTAATTTAGCGCTTAGGCCTGAAGCTACACCGGGTATCGTAAGGGCATATTTGGAAAACGGGCTCTATAATACCCAACCCGTACAAAAATTATTTTGCATAGGCAATATGTTTAGGGCGGAGCGTCCTCAAAAAGGAAGATATCGCGAATTTGAACAAATTGACGTGGAATACATAGGAAATCCCAACCCGTCTGCCGATGCGGAAGTGATAATACTTTTAGATAAAATTTTTAAACAGGCGCAGGTGGAGGGTTATACAATAGAATTAAACAGCTTGGGATGCCCAAAATGCAGACCTCCTTACCGTGAAAAACTGCTTAGCTTTCTTAAGCAAAATGAGGATAAACTATGCGAAAATTGTGTTGAACGTATAGAAAAAAATCCTCTTCGCTCGTTAGATTGTAAAACCGATAAACTTTGGCTCAGGGATAAAGCTCCCAAAATGAAATTATGCCTTGACTGTGAAAATCAGTTTAATCAGGTGCAGGAACTTCTTACCGCTTCGGGGTTGAAATTTAAGTTTAATCCTAATATGGTGCGGGGATTGGATTATTATTCCAAAACCGTATTTGAGTTTAAATCCGTTGAAATAGGTTCTCAGGATGCTATTGCAGGCGGCGGAAGGTATGACAGTTTAATAAAATCTATGGGAGGACCTGATATACCCTCAATCGGCTGGGCTATGGGAGTGGAACGCGTTTTGTCCATTATAAAAAAAGAGCCGAAAGCCGTGTATCCGTTAGCTTTTGTAATTTCGGCAGATAAAGAAGGGCAAACCCGCGCATTTGTAATGATGCAGGAATTGCAAAATGCCGAAATACAAACAGGCGGAGGGCTTTTTAGCCAAAGTTTAAAATCTCAAATGAGGGTTGCCGATAAAACCAATGCAAAATATGCCCTTATATTGGGAGAAGAAGAGATAAAATCAAATTCCGTAACTGTCAAAAATTTAAAAAGCGGCAGTCAAGAAAAAATCGCCCGAGATAAAATCATCAATTTTTTGGAAAAAAACAAATGAAAAGAACTAATTACTGCGGACTTTTAACCGAGAAACAGATAAATAAAAAGGTAATGCTTTTTGGATGGGTGCATTCGTGGCGTAATCACGGGGGGGTTTTATTCATTGACCTTCGCGATAAAACCGGCATCATACAAATAACAGCTGACCCTAAAAATAAAGAAACTTTTAAAATAGCGGAAAAAATTAGAAACGAATATGTTATTTCGGTATGCGGTAATGTACAGAAACGGCCTGAAGGATATGTAAATAAAAATCTTTCTACAGGAGCGCTTGAAGTTACAGCAGAAAGCGTAGAGATATTAAATACCTGTAAAGATTTACCTCTTGAAATAGACGGGCATTATAACGTTACCGAAGAAACACGCTTAAAATACCGTTACATTGACCTTAGAAAACCCCGTATGATTGAAAATATGACTGTGCGTCATAAAGTTGCGCAAGTTGTGAGACAATTTTTGGACAAAGAGGGATTTTTAGAAATAGAAACGCCTGTTTTAACCCGTTCTACGCCTGAAGGCGCAAGAGATTATCTTGTTCCTTCGCGTGTAAACAAGGGAAAATTTTACGCTCTTCCGCAGTCGCCTCAAATGTTTAAGCAGATACTTATGGTTTCAGGTATGGACAAATATTTTCAGTTTGCGCGGGCATATCGCGACGAGGACATGCGTGCCGACCGTCAGCCCGAACATACTCAAGTAGACATAGAAATGTCCTTTGTGGAGCAAGATGATATCTTCAAACTTATGGAAAATATGATGCAGGAAGTCTTTTCTTCTCGCAAAGAAAAAATTTCCGCTCCGTTTATGCAAATGGATTATGCCGAGGCAATGCGCAAATACGGCACCGACAAACCTGATTTACGTTACGAAATGGAAATAACCGATGTTACCGATATTTTTGCGCAAACAAAGTTTAAAGTATTTAGCGGCAATTTAAAATCAGGTAACGTAATCCGCGCCTTGAAAGCCGATAACTCCCCCTTGTCAAAGGGGGGGAGGGGGGATTTATTTTCGGAAACCTCTGAATGCACAGGACGGGGGGGAGGGGGGATTTTATCCCGCGGCGATATAGACAAACTTACTGAACTGGTTAAAAAACACGGAGCAAAAGGACTTGTGTGGCTCAAAGTTACAGGTAGCGACGCTGCCGAATCGCCTACGGCTAAATTTTTCACTCAAAAAGAAATTACTGACTTGATAAAACGTACCAATGCCAAAAAAGGCGATATACTGTTTTTGGGTTCGGATAAAAAAGAAACCGCAAGTATTTTTATGGGGGCTTTACGAAATGTCTTAATTAAAAAATTGGAATTGAAACCCGATAAAAAATGGGCTTTTTTATGGGTCAAAAACTTTCCGTTATTGGAATGCGGTCAAGAGCAGGACGATAAGGGGAAGAAAATATATATCTCGCCTCATAATCCTTTTACCGCACCGTTAGAAAAAGATATTCCTTTACTGGATACTGACCCCCTCAAAGTAAACTCTCATCAATACGATTTGGTTTTAAACGGAGTGGAAATTGCCTCCGGTTCTATAAGAAATCATAAGCGCGCTATGCAGGAATCTATTTTGAAA
>DATKZD010000168.1:0-3261 GCA_035528195.1 Elusimicrobiales bacterium | reverse complement strand
TTCATACGGATGACGGAATAAATTACTTGTATCTATTACTTCCCTTTTTGTTTTTGAGCTAGCAGTAAATCCTATCGAGCCGAGTAATGCACTAAAGGCAAATGCCATAACCAATAGCTTAAAAATTCTATTTAGTTTTGCGTTTTCTATTTTCATTTTTTTAACTCGTTACTCTTTTTTGTTTTTTAATCCCCCCGAAAATGCATATTGAATTATGCATTTTCACCCCCCTTACTAAAGGGGGTGTCTTGTTTTCCCCCTTGATAAGGGGGAATTGAAGGGGGATTGACTGTTGCAATCTAAAAGAACGAAACTATCGGTCTTTTAGATTAAATCCGTCAGTATCTATCTGTCAACGCTTAATACCAATACTAAATTGTTTACCCATTTATTATAGCATGAAAAAAAGAAAAAATTACAAAATAAAATGTTAACGTGTTTGGAACACTAATATAAAGATGTTATAATGGCATAGAAAAGGCGTCTGAATTTATGCCTTAAAAAATAGGAACGTAATCAGGTGGGCTGACGTGAAAGTCATCAGTTTTAAAAAACTATTTGTGTTTATAGTTACTATTTTCGTTTTGGGGTTTGTTGTAGCAGGGTGTATTTTTTTCAAAGACATTCCCGTATTACTGGTCGTGGTCTTTTTTCTTATTGCAATTGGACTGTCTATCGTCAATTTAATCGTTCTTAGGGAGATTCGCAAAACAGGGAATATAAAAATAGAATGCTTTTTATATGAAACCTTTTTCACTGTCTTAATTTTCCTGACAGTATTGCATCTTGCAACCGGTTTTAACATTTTCACCGTAAATACGTTAGAGAATATAGTCGCAAAAGTATTGCAGTATTCCAATTTTAACTAAAATTTATCTATTATGTTCACCACTACAAAAAATAAATTACCGACAAAACGTTTGCTCCTTACCCCCGGTCCGATGGACATTGCTTTTGACGTTAAAAAAGCTCTAATGCGTCGTGTTGTGCATCACAGAACTGATGAGTTTAAGCAACTTTTCGGCTCGTTTAATAAAAAACTGCAAAAAGTATTTTTTACAAAAAACCCTGTCCTTACACTCCATTGTGTTGGAACAGGAGCGATGGAAGCGTCTATGGTAAACCTTGTTTTGCCCGACGATAAAATTTTAATACTTAAAAACGGCGTTTTTTCCAAAAGGTGGGTAAGTATTGCTGATGCTTACGGGTTTAAATATGATGTGTTGGAATTTCCCTACGGCAGCGCTATCAATACCGACACGCTAAAAAAAACCCTAATAAAAAACGGTAAAAAATATAAGGCAGTTTTTTTAAATCACGTTGAAACATCTACGGGCGTATTAAACAACGTTGAGGAAATTGCACGTATTATTAAAAAGTATTCCAACGCTTTTATAGTTTTAGATGCAATGGCATCGGTCGGAGCAGAAAAACTCTATATAGATAAATGGGGCATAGATATTGCCTTCACCTCCTCATGTAAAGCTTTAGGCAATATCGCAGGTTTAAGTTTTATTGCAGTTTCGCACAAAGCATTAAATTTTGTTAAAAAACATAAAACTAAGAGTTTTTACTTTGATTTTGATAGAATTTATCGGTATTACAAAGATAACCAAACGCCCTTTACATGTTCGTCAGGATTAATTTACGCTCAAGATAGGGCATTAGATAGAATAATAAAAAAGGGCATAAAAAAGGTGTGGGGAGAAACAAAAATTCGCGCGGAATATTTTAGAAACATTATGTCAAAATCGGGGCTGAAACTTTTTGCCGAAAATCCGGCAAATGCGCTAACCGCCATAAAAATAAATAGAGCGGACTCCATCGTAAATCTGATGCGAAAAAAATTCGGCATTACCATCGCAAACGGACAGGAGTGTTTGAAAGGAAAAATTATCAGAATTTCTCATATGGGTTCTGTATCCAAAAAAGATTTGTATGTAACTTTTAAAGCTTTAATAGCGGTTTTTGGGGGGAATAGATGAATAAAAAAATAGTTCTGTCTTGTATTGTATCTCTATGCGCTTTTTTGCAGGTTAACTGTTTTGCTGACGAAAGTTTTGGAACTTTTAATGCAGAAGGCATTTTGGAAGCGTCTAAGTTGAGCGATTCTTTGAGCAAATACTTACCCGCATTGAAAAGTTTAAATCCCGAAAAATATACGGCATTTGGTTGTAAGGACAAAGAAAATCAGCTTACAGCCCGCAATCAGAGCAATATAACAGGGCAAATTGCTTTGGCCAAAAAACATTTAAGCAAGATTAACAAAATTAGGGTAAAATATTTAGCTGTGCAGGATTATTACGACTATCTGCTTTTTAAAAATTACCTTGAATTTGAAATTTACAAACTTTCCAACTTTAGCCCGTTGGAAAATCCGTTTTATTATCTAAAGCCCATTGAATACGCATATCGTCTCATTCATAGAAGTACGGGAAATTACCACAGACGACTTGAATATGCGCTTAGTATTATGCAGGAAATTCCGGAGGTTTTAAATAATGCGGAAAAATATTTAAAACTCTTACCTGAACCGATAGTGAAATATGCCGTAATGCAATCCGAGGACGGAAAAGATACTCTAGACGAACTAAAATCTTACTTTGATGAACTTTTATCTTTAGGCGTAACTACGTTAGATACCATCAATTTTACTATCGCAGATGCCAAGTCAGCTTTAAATAAATATGCTCTTTTTCTTAAAACACGTGTTGCGCCTTTGCCAAATAAGGATTTATCTATAGGTAAAAAGGCATATGATTACTATCTGAAACACCATCATATTACCGATTTGACTTCAGGACGGATTTTAAAAATAACAAAAAATGAATTTTACAGTGCCAAAAAAGAATTTCTTAAAGAATTATCCGAATTTCTCAAGGCAAAAAAAGTAACGCTTAAAGATTATGAAAAAGCATTGCTTAAATTTAGCGAAGGATACCCCGAAGCCGAAGGACTTTTGACTGTTTTTGCAGATGAAATGCAAAACGCCTATCGTCACTTTGCTAAAAATCTTGGATTTAATGCTCCTGAAGAATTGATTAAAATATTAAAAACTCCAGGTTATAAAAAAAACACTCCTGATTTTATAAGTTTTTCGGGCCCTTATAATTTGGATAAGGACAAGAATTCGGAAATATACATAAACGTTCCTTCGCAAAAATTAAAAGAAAGTGAACGTAAAACGATAGTTCGCAGAGAATTCAATTATCCCAATATAAAACTGGCTGTGATTAATCTCGTGATGCCGGGGAAATTTTA
>DATKZD010000167.1:0-3247 GCA_035528195.1 Elusimicrobiales bacterium | reverse complement strand
AACTGTAGACATAACTATTTGCTTTGTTTCCGCACGCAGTTTTGGACCTTCAACAATTTCTTCCAGTAACTGGGTAACTTTAAAATCTTTTTTATTTAAATTAAATTTACCTTTTTCTATTGCTGCCCAGTCAACTAAATCGTGGATAAGGCGGTAAATTTGCTCCATTCCGCTTTTTATAAAAGTAACTTTTTTCTGTTGGCTGGGGTCTGCTTTTAAGCTGCTTATTAAAATTTCAAAACTAAGTTGCAGCGCCATAAGAGTATTAGACAAATCGTGGGACGCCATTGAAAGGAATTTAGATTTCATTTCATTTAAATTGGTAAGTTCTTCATTTTTAGATTTCAACTCGCCGAGCAGTTTTTTTACATCTTGCTCAAGGCGCAGTTTTTCAAGCGCCTTTTTAATAATTCTGTTTAGATAGTCAAAATCTATGGGCTTTACAAGAAAATCGTAAACCGATTCCTGTATAGCTTTAACGGCCGTTTCCATACTGGCGTGGGAGGTTACCATAATTATCTGACTGTCTAGGTTAAACCGCCTTATGTCTTTAACGACTTCAATGCCCGTTTTATCTGAAAGTTCAAAATCCATGAGTATTACTTCAAAAAATCTGCTTGCGGCAAGTTTTAAAGCTTGCTTTCCGTCGCTTGCGGTATAAACTTCGTAATTCTGATGGACAAGAATGTCTTTTAATGTGTTTCTTAAACGGATATCATCGTCAACTATAAGTACTTTTGCCTTGTTCATTTAAACCTTTAGGTTGTCTAAAAATATAAAAATGCCAACCGTATACACTATCTGCATGCGCCGGCAGCCTGCGGTGAGTCAGCTTTAATGTTAATGTTTTTAAATTCCTTTATTTTTTTTAGGTCAGCAAGCCCGGTAATCACTTCGCGTCCCTGCCATAAAAAAGTGGGAGAAGCAGCAATTTCTAATCTGTCTACGTATTTTGCGTGTTGTTTAAGTATTTGCTCTCCCAATTTAAAATCGCGGGTTATTTTGTCGGTATCTATGCCTAATGTTTGCGCAACTTTTTGCCACCTGCTAGACGAGACATCGTTGTTTCTTATAGTAAGGTATTTCCAAAATTTGGAAGGATAATATTTTTTGATTAAAATCTGCCTTACAGCTTCCTCCCATTCACTTGTGCCGTGAAGACTATAAAATCTCTCTTTTCCGTCCTGTCCTTTTCCAACATCAACAATATATTTAATGTCCGTCTTTATATTTTTGGATATGAGATTTTTATTAACGGCATCTATAATAGCGTTTTCGGCGCTAATACCGAAAGGGCACTGAGTCATTGCAAAAATCACCAAACTATTTTTGTTGAATTTTTCGTTGACAAACATACCTCCATCGGAAACATTTACTACGGTTAAAAATTGCTTATTGCGTTTTACCATCCCTTTTTCTATCGCCGTACTAAAGACAGACGTAGTTGTCTTATTTGCCGGCAAAACATAGAAAGGCAGGAAATCTATATTTAATTTTTTAAATTTGGCAAGCTTTTTAGCGCGTTCGTAGGGTATGCGTTCCACGCTGACATTTGTATTGCCCATAGACTCCTCTAGGACTTTAATAAACTTTGCCTTTCCTTTTCCCCGCATAGCGGAAGACTCAACAACATACATTTTCATATTGCTTATCTTTTTTTGAGTAATGGCGGGAATGAATATTCTTTCCCCGCTTGAAAAAGTATTATTTATTTCCGCCAGCATAGATAAAGAGTCAAACTGTCCCATATAGGGAATATCATTAATAAGAATTGCAAAGTCGCTTACGTTTTTGGATTTAGCGTATTCAAATTGTTTTACCAAAAATTTATTAGTTGCAGACTTTGATACTTTTTCTAATTTGGAAGGATCAACTCCTGCAAAACTAAGCGCCTGACGCCAACCGTATTCATCCGGATACAAAAAACGAGCCGACAAATAATCTGAAATGTGGGAAGGGTATAAATTGTTTAAGATAGCAATTCGCTCACATTCCTCCAACCCAATTTTTCCCGACCTGCTTTGCCAACCCTGAGGTGTTTTTATCAAAACGCAGTTAACATTTATGCTTACCTTGGAGCCCAGTCTATTTTTAACAGAACTCGCCAAAGCAAAAGATCTAAACGATTGACTGTCAAGACCATTCCAAAACAGGCTGATTTCGGCCTGTGAATTTTTAGCGGCGACATTACTGCCAAACAGTAAAAAAAATCCAAGCAAAACGGGCATCAATTTATTTTTAATATCCATATTTTTATCCTATATAAAATACAATTAGTCTTTCGTCTACGAATACACTTAATTGGACAAACATATCAAGATTGCTATATTGCTTAGAAAAAGGTATTGAAGATAATGTTATTTTTCCGGACTTTCGGATTCTTCGGCTGCGTTAAACTCAACAACTACTCCCCTTAATCCAAACCCTGAACAAAAGAGATTATAAACGAACACAGTTAGGGCTATAAACGCACTAAACACCACTGTGTTAACTAAGGTAAAAGTAACTATCATAGCTACTTGACGGACAAAGGAACTTCCTTTGACAGATATATCAGGAACAACAACGTAGGTTATCAACGCAGCTATAAGGCTCATAACAGCCACAATTACCGGCACTACTGAAAAAACAACCGACTTCATTGAAATGGAAATTATTTCATACCTCATTTTTATTCTCCTTGTGAAAAATTACCTTTGTACTAAAGGAATTATTGATAATAAGCAACCCTATCTTTTCATAAGTAAAACAAGCATTCGCTTAAAACCGCCAACGGAACGTACCTGTACTATTTTTGCACGAACAGGTAAAGATTGAAAAACTGTATCTTTTTCAATAATCTTTCCTGGATCTTCTATCGCCTTGCTGACAAGCTTAAGCATATCTTTACTGTCGGTATCTACAACATCAAGCAGGTGAAGTTTTTGCTGGGGGTCTAACTTGTTTAGCGGAAAATTTGCAAATAAAACGCTATTATCTTCATCCACAACAAAAGCTTTACTCCCCTTTGGTACCACGGCATTTAAAACAATTTCCCACCACTTGTTTTCACTTTGTTGCTGTTGCTCCTCTCTTCCTGCAGAAAATCCTATTTCCTGACGGACTTTTTCTAAAAAACCGGCAACGGATTGGGCAAGATATCCTATTTCATCACGCCGTGAACCCATTTTCACCTCAAAGTTTTTAGAAGATATTCCTTCAATACTGTCGGTCAAATCGTTTATGGGGTTTATGATGTATAACTTCA
>DATKZD010000166.1:0-3050 GCA_035528195.1 Elusimicrobiales bacterium | reverse complement strand
CATCGTAACCACTGCCTTTTAAGATAGTTGAAACAAGCTCAACTATTGAAATCTCATCATCTACGACAAGTATTTTTTTACCCATTTGGATTCCCCTTAGGTGATTTAAGATGTAAATCTTTCTTTCAAGCTATCATTTTTACATCTTTCAAATCAATAGTTGGCAATTAACCGTTTAATGTCAAAGCGTATTTTGTTAAACTCTAACTATGGCTAAAATTAATTTAGAGCTTAATAATTTGGATACTTTTTTCCCCGGATATTCGGGAGAAAAACTTGCGCGCGCAAAAACGCTTTTTTTAAAAGAACTATCTTTTGCCATACACAAATTTTACAGCGGTAAAATGACGACAATCCCCAAAGCGGGATTATACGGTTTCAATTGGTTTAATGTTTACTACACCCCTGGCGTCAGCGCAGTTTCAACCGCTATACGCGACGATAATCAACTTAGTTTTGAACTTTCAAACCGCGCCAATACCGTTTTAGTTTTAAGCGATTCCACAAGGGTGTTGGGAGACGGAAACTGCACTCCTTCCGGCGGATTAGGTGTTATGGAAGGCAAAGCTTTTTTAATGAAATATCTGGGCGGAATAGATGCTTATCCCGTTTGTATTGACAGTAGAGATAAAAAAGGCGTTTGTACTCCTCAAAAAATTATTGATTTCGTTAAGATGTCGGCTCCCAGTTTTGCCGCAGTTAATTTAGAAGACATATCTCAACCAAATTGCTACGAAGTTTTAGACACGCTAAAAAAAGAATGCAGTATTCCCGTTTGGCACGACGATGCTCAGGGTACCGCATGCGTTATTTTAGCAGGACTTATAAATGCGCTTAAACTTGCAAAGAAAAATATCAACAAAATAAAACTGGTTATGCTTGGCGCCGGCGCAAGCAATACTACAATTGCACGGCTCATCATAAAGGCGGGCGCAAAATCCAAGAACATTATTATTTTTGATTCCAAGGGTGGTTTGCACAAAAATAGGAAAGATATTTTTAAAGATAAAAGATTTTATCCCAAGTGGGAACTTTGCAAAAGTACTAATCCAAAAAAAATCAGCGATATTGAAACCGCTATAAAAGGAGCGGACGTTTTAATTGCCCTTTCTAAACCCGGTCCAAATGTGGTGAAGCCATCGTGGATTAAACTGATGAATAAAAAATCCATCGTTTTTGCATGCGCAAATCCTGTACCGGAAATTTACCCCTATGCCGCCAAAAAAGCAGGAGCGTTTATAGTTGCAACGGGAAGAGGTGATTTTCCAAATCAGATTAACAACTCTATAGGTTTTCCGGGAATACTTAAAGGAGCTTTGCTTGTGCGGGCATCAAAAATAACTGACGAAATGGCAATATCGGCGTCTTACGCCATTGCCGAAACGGCGCAAAAACGAGGTATAAAACCAAATAATATCGTTCCCCTTATGACGGAATGGAAAGTATTTGCCAATACCGCCAAAGCTGTCGGGCTTACGGCAATAAAACAGGGTATAGCTGAAAAAAAACTTTCAGGCAATGCAATTTATAAAAAAGCTTACGAAGATATAAAACTTGCGCGTAAATCTTTTGAACTTTTAATGAACGCAGGCATAATAAAAAAACCTCCATTGAAGTTAGTCAAAAATGCTTTAAAAAAGGTAACGGATAAACTTAAATGAGAAATGTTGACTATAAAAAAATCGTTGGTGCGGTAAAAAATATGGTTATTGAGGCAAATTATAATTTGTCCCCTCAAGTTAGCGGAAAACTTAAAAAATCTTTAAAAACTGAAAAATCACGTCTTGCCAAAGCTACTTTAAAAATTTGTTTAAAAAATGTAGAAATTGCGAAAAAAGAAAAACTTGCCTTGTGTCAGGATACAGGGCTGGCTGTTTTTTTTATTAAAGTAGGACAGGATTTGCATATTAAGGGGGGGATACTTTCCAATGCCGTCAACGAAGGTGTCAAGTTGGGATATAAGCAGGGGTACCTGCGTAAATCGGTGGTATCCGACCCTTTGTTTGAACGTAAAAATACTTTAACCAATACTCCTGCTATTATTCATACCGAGATAGTAAAAGGAAATAAACTGGAAATTGTTTTTACTGCTAAAGGCGGGGGGGCGGAAAATACCAGTTCTATTAAAATGTTTAAACCGACTGATACAAAAGACGAGATAGCTGATTTTATAGTAGATACCGTTAAAAAAGCGGGGGCAAATGCTTGTCCGCCCGTTGTGGTAGGGGTAGGTATCGGCGGAAGTTTTGAACATTGCGCTTATCTTGCCAAAAAAGCATTAATCCGCCCTTTGGGTAAATCTAATGCCGATAAAAAATATGCAAAACTTGAGCGTGAAATACTTGACGGATTAAATAAACTTAACATTGGCCCTCAGGGATTTGGCGGTAAAACCACTGCTTTAGCAGTGCATATAGAACATTTCCCCTGTCACATAGCAAGTTTGCCTGTAGCGATTAATTTAAACTGTTGGGTACATCGCATTGTTAAAAAAATAATATGAAACCCAAAAAAATTATTACGCCGTTGGACGATGAAATTATTCGCAAACTTAAAGTGGGTGATGAGGTTTCTATAAGCGGTATTATTTATTCGGCGCGTGACCAGGCGCATAAAAAACTCTGCGCCGCTATCAAACGAGGCAATAAACTTCCTTTTAATCCAAAAGGGCAGATTATTTATTATTTGGGACCTGCTCCGAAACCTTTAGGTAAAATAATAGGAAGCGCCGGGCCTACAACTTCCGGAAGAATGGATGACTTTACTCCCACCCTACTAAAGCACGGCTTAAAAGGCATGATAGGCAAAGGCAGAAGAAATGCCGAAGTTATTTCCGCCATAAAAAAACACAAAGCGGTTTATTTTGCGGCAGTTGGTGGTGCCGGGGCTTATTTAAGTAAATTTATAAAATCTGCGGAAATAATTGCATATCCCGAATTGAATACCGAGGCAATTTATAAGCTGACCGTCATAGATTTCCCCGCCATAGTAGCCATAGATACAAAAGGAAAGAGTATTTATCAGAATTCTCCCCTAAATTCCTTATAACT
>DATKZD010000165.1:0-5307 GCA_035528195.1 Elusimicrobiales bacterium | reverse complement strand
TAAAAAGTGCCTGACACTATCGGAGCAGGTAATGTAAAATGAGGATTAAATCAAAAAAAGAAAATGCGGGGGGTTGATTTCTAACCTTGTAAAACAATAATTTTTTTTGCAGAGTTTTAGAGAATGCCATTTAGCTCCAGCTTTAAAACACTTTCGGTTTTTGAGTAATCAGTATCGTTTTAAACTTACAGCTAAAATTCCCAACCTTGATAGGAGAAAAAATATGATTGATTTAGTTAATGGTTTGTCCGCAGTAAGCGGTCGTGTTAAAAGTTCCGTTATAAGGGACTTACTGAAAGTCGGTTCTCGTCCCGACATAATTTCTTTTGCAGGCGGTCTTCCCGATCCTGATACGTTTCCCGTTGAAAAAATCAGAGAAATGCTTGATAAAGTTTTAAAAGAAAATGCACGCACTGCCCTGCAATACGGAGATACTGCAGGATGCGAAAGTTTGAGAGAAGAAATCGTAAAGATGTTTAAGGAAGATGAAAATATAACCATAAAACCCGAAAACGTGTTTCCTATAAGTTCTTCACAGCAGGGACTGGACTTAGTAGGAAAACTTTTTATCAATCCCGGAGATGATATCATAATGGAACTGCCCACCTACATAGGCGGTTTGCAGGCTTTTCAGGTATACGGCGCCAACATGCACGGAATTAAATGCGACGATGACGGCATTTTAACCGACCAGCTTGAATCTAAATTGAAGGAATTTAAAGAATCGGGCAAAAAATGTAAATTTGTTTATTTGGTACCTGATTTTCAAAATCCTTCAGGGGTTACGATGTCTGAGGAAAGGCGTAAAAAGGTTGTTGAACTTTCCAAGCAGTACAACGTTCCCATTATTGAAGATTCTCCTTACCGTCAAACTCGTTTTGAGGGGACAGCCCCTAGAATGATGCAATCTTTTGACCATGATGGAAATGTGATAAGTTTATTTACTTTTTCCAAAATTCTCGCTCCCGGTTTAAGATTAGGATATGCAATTGCGCACGAAGACGTAATCAAAAAAATGTCCACGCTTAAACAAAGTATGGATTTATGCACGTCTGCTTTAATCCAACTTTTAGCGGCGGAATTTTTAAAAGGAAACCATCTGCGCAAACATATTCCCAGCATCGTAAAACTTTATAAAGCAAAAAGAGACGTTATGACTTCCTGCCTTAAAAAATATATGCCTGAAGGCGTTAGTTGGACCAATCCTTCCGGCGGTTTGTTTCTTTTTGTAAAACTTCCCGAATATATGAATAGCGACGAGATGTTTCACGAGGCAATAGAAAAGAAAGTGGCATATGTTATAGGTTCCGCATTTCATTGCGATGGTTCGGGTAAAAACACTATGCGTTTTAACTTTTCGTTCCCCACCCATGAGCAGATTGATGAAGGGGTAAAAAGACTTGCAGAAGTGATAAAAAAAAATCTAAAAGCTAAGGCTAACGCAAGTTAAAAAAGTTTTAATTTAGAGTAGTTTTTAAGCAGTAAAAAAGTAATAAAAAATATAAAAAATACGGAGTGGCGTAATGCCCGCTCCGTATTTTTTTGCGTGCTAACGGATTGATGTCCGTTTTATTTTATATGGGATTTCCGACCTGAACTATCAATCGCCTCTAACCCTTTACGGCGCTCTTTTTAATTTACTTTGGCATAGGGTATGTTGTATAAATAAAGTATGTCTTCCATAGCATCAGATATAGACGTAACGTGTCCTAATAAATGCAATCCTTTTCCCGTAAAGGTGTGGACACTTATTAGAGCCGACCTGGATACCGATGTAAAACACACCATCATAAACGGTGAACTCAATCTAATAAAATGCCCCGGATGCGGAGTATTGTTTTATTATCAAACTCCTGTTGTCTACATTGATGCAAAAGAGGATGTGTTTATCTTTATGTTTCCGCACGAGTATGAAAGCCAAAAGAATCAATGGCGCAAAAAAATGAACGATGATTTTAAGGTTTTAAAAAAAGGTTTTCTGCGTGAACTCAAAATAAACTGCGAACCTACGATAGTATTTGGAATGGAAAACTTAAAAAAAATCTTACAGGAGCACGAAAATACGCATGAGGAAAGTCAGGTTATAACTTTTCTTGCTGAAAAATTAAAATTTGAACTCAGAAAAATTAAACCTTCCGATGCCTGCAAAAAAGGTTTTCCGTTCGTTGTGCCTTACGAGGGCGAAAGTTTAAATAAAAAGTCGCTTGTTTCCGCCTGCGAAAAAGTTCTAAAGGGACACTACGGACTGAAACGTCTTAAAAATTTTCTGCAACACATCTTGAAAACGAAGAAGCTACCCATTTAGTATGAAAACAATTCCTGTTTTACAATATAAAGAACTACTTTGCGATATAGGCAAGTTTGCCGAGTCCAAAAAGATTTCAATTTGGGTCGTGGGGGGATGTGTGCGTGATTGGTATTTGAAACGAGGCACAAAAGATATTGATTTAATTACGGAAGTTGACGCAAACGATATAGCAGATTTTATCTGCCATAAATTTAAAGGCGAAAAAGAAAGTTTTGAAAATTTTGGAACTTTTAGAATAAAACTTTCAAACGGGCTTACATTAGATATAGCAAGAACGCGTAAAGAAACTTATCCCAAACCTGCATCACTTCCCAAAGTGAGTTTTTCTAACATAGAACAGGATTTACATAGAAGGGATTTTACGGTAAATTCGGCTGCTATAAGCATTTTACCATCAGATTTCGGTACAGTTTACGATCCCTTTAAAGCTCTGCAAGATATTGACGGGGGGATAATAAAGGTACTGCATAAAGAAAGCTTTGTTGACGATCCTACACGGCTCTACCGCGCATGCAGATTTGCGGGCAGATTCGGCTGGAAATTAGACGATGAAACTTTAAAACTGGCACAACAGGCGGTGGCGGATAAATTGCCGTCATTGCTTTCACGCTCGCGCATAGCGCGCGAACTCGTCTGTATTTTACAGGAAAAAAATCCCATTCCCGCATTTAAACTGCTTGAAAAATTTGATTTGACTAAATTTTTTGACACAAACTTTAAGTACACAAATAAAATTTTAAAAGTCAAAGACTCTGATGAAAGAATAGGAGTTTTGGCTTGCAATATGGGAAATGCGGGCATTGATTTTTTAAAATCGCTTGAACTTAAAAGGGAAACTTTTTTGGAAATTCAACATACTTTGCAAATGCATATCACCAAAATGGCATCAAAGCAGGTTTTAACCAGAAAACAAAAAAACATATTGAAAGCGTCCAATAAAAACCTGCCCCGAGGCGCTTTAAAACCCCTCATCATAAACGGCAAAGATATTGAAAGAATGTCCAACATACCAAAAAAGGATTATTCCGCTGTTTTAGACGAGGTTGCAAACCTGCAATGGCGAGGAAAAGTAACTTCGCTTTCACAAGTAAGATTTAGAGACATTGACAGAGGGATTTGAGTATGCTACAAGAGATAAACAGGGGAGGTATTATGAGAAAATTAACGCTCGTATCAACAGCGATATTTAGCACATTTGTACTAGTTGTTTTATTTGGATGCAGTGGAAAACAAAAACTTACCGACGGACCAATAGCGGTAAAGGCGCCAGCGTGGGTAAATCAGGGCTCAGGGGCTTTTGAAGATGCCGACAATAAGAAAATTTTTTACGGTGTGGGTATGATTAGCGGCATAAAAGACCGTTCTCTTTCAATACACGCAGCCGACCAAAGAGCGCGTGCTAAAATAGCGGAAACGCTTGAAAATTATATCGTAATTCTAACCAAAGACTATATGGTGTCTACCAGTTCAGTGGATATGGCGGCTCCGGCGGAAGAACAGGACGTTTCGGTAGCATTGAAGGGCTTTACCAAGATGACTTTGAAGGGAGCTGCTATCGTTGACCATTGGCGTGATCCTTCTGATGAAACGATGTTTTCTCTTGCAAGATTGGAATTAGATGATTTTAAAAAGGATATGGACAATTCCCAGGAGGTAGAGGATAAACTTAGGGATTTTGTACGTAATAATTCCGACAAGGCTTTTGATGAACTTGCGCAAGTAGAAAGTATGCAGTAGTAATTTTTCCATCTTGCGATTTTTTAGTTATTTGAGGTGATAATATGAACAGAACTTTTGTTAAATTGGTAGGTTTGGTTTTTCTCGTTTCTTTTCTTTCCTCCTGCGGTACAAAGGTAAGAAGAATAGATGTAAAGGAACAGAGAGACTTAAGCGGAAGATGGAACGATACCGATTCCCGTCTTACCGCAGAAGCTATGATTAAAGACTGCCTTGAGCATAGATGGTACAGAGATGCAAAGATGGAATTTGGCGGTAAACCCGTCGTTATCGTTGGGACTATATCAAACTTAAGCAGTGAACATATAAACACAAGCGTATTTATACAGGACTTACAAAGGGCGTTAATAAATTCCAACAAGGTTGACTTTGTCGCAAGCAGTAGCGAGCGTGAAGAGATAAGAGATGAAAGACTTGAACAGGATATAAACGCTTCCGAGCTTACACGCAAACCTCACGGTGAAGAAATAGGCGCCGATTATATGCTCAAAGGGGTAGTAAACTCCATAGAGGATAAAGAAGGAAGGAAAAAAGTTGTTTTATACCAGGTAAACCTTAAACTTTACGATTTGAAAACCAACAAGATAGTGTGGGTTGGAGAATCCAAGTTTAAGAAGTACATCAAAAAAGCTTTATTTGGTTTGTGATACAGCATTGCAAAATCCAGTCTAAAAGTTTTAATTGTGTGGCGGTTATAGGTTTAGTTGTGTTTTTGACCGCTTGCGCAGGTCCCAGTTTACGTTACAAAAGAAGTCTCCACAAAACAATCGCTTCAGCAAAATACGATAAAGCAATAAAAAAAATAGAAGATAACAAGCATAAGGAATACGGCGAAAAAAACGCCCTCCTCTATTATTTAGATATAGGACTTGCTTATCACGATGCAAACGATTACCCGCAAAGCGAAAAGTATTTTGATGAAGCGGAACTGATATATGACGACCTTCAAACAAAAAGTATAAGCCGCGGGCTTGGAACTTTGCTGATAAACGATGCGACCACTAAATACTTTTCTCCCGCTTACGAAAAAGTTTTACTGCATGTTTTTAGAGCATTAAATTACGCCTACGACGACAACCTTCAGGAAGCTTTGGTAGAAGTTAGAAAATTAATGAATTTTCTAACCGCTCTGCGTGATAGGTACGGGGGTAGAAGCGGGATTTATAAAGATGACGCTTTGGCTCAGTATTTATCCGCCTTGTTGTATTCCGACTTCAAACAGTTTGACGATGCAAGGATTTCGTTGGAAGACGCTCAAAGAT
>DATKZD010000164.1:0-4729 GCA_035528195.1 Elusimicrobiales bacterium | reverse complement strand
GTATTCTTTTTTTTGTTTCGCTTCGGGTTCTATGTCTGCCAGCCGTTGGGCTTGTTTTGCATAATTTTCAATCCATTTTTGTATGCCTTCCAAAACCAAAATGACGGCTTCGTAGTTATATAACCTGTTTGTTCCTATAAGTCCGTCTCCATCTGCTTTACCGGCAACTTCGGCTTTTTTCTCTTTTGCCATTTCAATAAGCCCGTCAATACCGTATTGCAAAAGATAATAGTAGTTTATTACTTCGCGCCCCTGCGGGAGCGTATATCCCGAATCAAACATACAGACGATGTTTCGCATTATTTTTTCTTTTATATCGTATTCGGGCACCATTTTTTCGTATTTGTGCGAAACGTCCTGAACAGATTTGTTGTGCCACATTTTTGCAAGCTTGAGTAATGCGGGTATTTCTTCTTTACGCATACCAAACTTACCCGCAATGGAAACCACATTACCGAAACTTTTGGTTACATTGCCTCCGCCTTCGCCGAATTTAGAATGCCGGTCTGCGCTTGTTGAACCGCTTTCCGATGCTTCTTTGAATAATTCGTCTTCCTTTTCTATGTAATAACTTTCCGATAACCACGGCATTGCAAAAGAACCGCGATAATGAACGGTTTTTTGCATAACCAATAACTCACCCGGATATATGGCGGGAGTTAAATGTGAAAATGCTTCTTTTAAGGCAAGTGCACGGCGTACCACCGATATTTCATTATCCAGTTCAAAATACTTTCGGCTGTACCAATAAGGAAATTCGTTGTCTGCCGTGCTTAAAGTTTTAAAATACAAATCAAGCAGTTTTTTCGCTCTTGGAGACGGTTCTCTTTTTATTTCCCTGTCACATATGGAGCTATCATCTTTGTGTGTAACTTTGCTAAACTTCGTAGCCATATTTTATTTCCCCGTAAATTTCTGTACCCGTATGCAGTTATGATTTGTACCTTAATCACATCATATGAAATTTGTTGGATAGACGAGTCTTTTGGCACAGTATTTTTATGGATTATTTAGTAGGAACGATAAAAAAAATCCGGGAGATTATTTTCCCGGATTTTTTTACTACGCAATGGATATTAGCGATAAGCGGTTACTTAGCCCATTTGTGCGAGAGTTTTTTTATGCTGTCTAGCGCAATCTTTATGTTTTCTACGGAATTTGCGTAGGAAAACCTTATATACCCTTCTCCAAAAGCGCCAAAACTGGCACCCGATAAACAGGCAACTCCGCCTTCGTATAAAAGCATATCCGCCATATCTTTAGACGAAACCCCGGTTTTTTTGATGTTTGGGAAAACATAAAATGCACCGTTTGGTTTTCTACACGTAAATCCGGGTATTTTGTTTAGCCCCTCAACTATAACGTCCCTTCTCGTTTTAAATTCCGCAACCATTTTTTTAACATCATCCCACGGGCCGTTTAAAGCTTCTATTCCCGCAATTTGAGTAAAAGACGCTGTGCAGGAAACGGAGTTATTCATAAGTTTGACCATACTAGGGGCAATATCTTTGGGGCATACGGCATAACCTAGTCGCCAGCCCGTCATAGCAAACGTTTTGGAGTATCCGTCAAGTATAATGGTACGGTCTTTCATGCCGTCCAATGCCGCAATAGAATGATGTTTGCCTTCGTATAAAATTTCGCTGTAAATTTCATCCGACATTACCATAACATCAGGATATTTTTTAAGCAAGTCTGCTATTTTTTCCAGTTCCTTTAAACTCAAAACTCCTCCGCAGGGGTTTTGCGGAGAATTAAGTATTAAAAGTTTTGTTTTGGGGGACAGCAGTTTTTCTAAATCCGAAACATCTAAATTAAACTCTTTTTCCTCTTTTATTTGTATCGGTACGGGTTTTGCGCCTACAAAATTAATTACCGATTCATAAATGGGAAATCCGGGATTGGGATAAATTACCTCGTCGCCTTCGTTGACTAAGGCGTGTATCAAAAAATACATTACCGGCTTTCCACCCGGCATCACTACTACCTGGTCGGGATCGTATTTAAGATGCCTTGTGCGCTCAATGTAGCTGACTATAGCTTCTTTTAATTGTGGAAGTCCACCCGAAGGACCGTAATGCGTCCAACCCTTATCAATTGCCTTTTTGGCGGCTTCTCTTATATTTCTCGGAGTGTCAAAATCGGGTTCTCCTATTTCCAGGTGAACGATTTTCTTCCCCTCGGCTTCAAGTTTTTTTGCTTTTGCAAGAACTTCAAATGCGGTTTCCTGCCCCAGTCTGGATACTCTGTTTGCTAGTCTCATTTTTCCACTCCATTATTGTTGATTGTTTTGCTAAAGTATACGTACAAATAATTTCTAGCAATTATGTGTTAGAAAATCAATGAAGTGGATTTTTTATATAATAATAGCCTAGAGGCCGTACAAATTTATTTCAGGGCATTACGACAACTGACGCGAAAATGAACAAAAATAATGACAACAATAATTTAGACGATTTACCGGATATTGACTTATCCGATAGGACACCGGGCAAGGATCCTTTTGATATCTTCAGTTCGGGTAAAAATAAACCTTTGGAGCCGTCACGCCCCGGGGATAAAAAAGAAGGAAAATCACCCCCGCCGCTTAAGGGAAACAAAAAAACTTTTTCTAGCGATGATAATATTCCGCCTCCGCCCCCGATGCGCAAAAAAACTTTTTCCTCCAAGCCAAAGCCTAAAACCCCCAAAACCGACGAAAAAGTAAAAAAGGCAATTCCAATTGAAAAGAAAATGGAAAAAGTTTTGTGGTTTTTTTTGCTAGCCAGCGCCTTGTTTTCCGCAGTAATGGTGATTACACGGTTTGTAAAATCACCCGACGCAGAGCAGGAAAGCGTAAGAGAGGAATTGAAAAAACTTGCGCAAATGCAAAAAGAACCTTCAAAAACCAGGGAAACGGTGCAGGGGTGGTCAAGCGAAGTTACAAGTTTTAAAATTGATATAGTTGGCAGCGAAAAATTCGTTAAGTCGGTTAACGAAGCATTAAAGCTCATTATTATCTACAATAAACCCGCAATTAGGGACTTGAGGGAGCATATTTACGTGATACGGGAGGGGCTTAAAACCGATTTCGTAATAGAGGCAAACGTACCGAAAATAATTTTGACAACAAATACTGCGCTTCGTTCTGTTACGTGGTGCGCAGGCGCAATTGCCCATCAGCTGTATCTAGCCAAAGTTCACTATTGGCAGGAAATGAAAAGCAAAGTTGCCAAAGTCCCACTGCCGGGTAAAAAGTCCGGTTTACGTGTTAGGGCAAATCCCGCCGCCGCTACGCATATAACCAGCGCCGAAATTGAAAGACTGGAAAAGGCGGCAGACAGATATCAAGTGAATCTAATGGTAAAAATAGGCGCTCCCATTTACGAAATAAGACTTATTGCAAAGCGAAAAGCCGGCGATTATTCGCTAACCCACGATGGCCTCTACTAATTTTATCAAGCCGCTAAAAATAGGCAGTTTTTTATGTGAAAATAACCTTATGCTTGCCCCTATGGCAGGGATAACGGGACTTCCATTTAGGGCTATGTGCATTGAAGGCGGTGCGGGACTTGTGTTTGGTGAAATGGTTTCGGCGGCAGCATTAAAATATAAAAATAAAAAATCACAAAAACTGCTTTTTACAGGTAAATTCCCTACCGCTATACAGGTTTTTGGCTCAGATAGTCAAAGTATTTCCATTGCGGCTAAGGACGCCGAAAAATCAGGCGCGGTTATAGTTGATATAAATGCGGGGTGCCCCGTTAAAAAGATAGTCAAATCGGGCGCGGGCATAAATTTAATGAAAGATGAAAAACTTTTTGCGCAAATAATTGAAAGTGCCGTAAAATCCGTTAAAATACCCGTCACAGTAAAAATCCGAATAGGCATTAAAAAAGGCGAAGTCCTGAGCGTTTATGGTGAGCGCAGTCCTGAGTTTATCGAAGGGCGCAGTCGAACCATGTCGAAGGGTGAAATCCTGAGCTTTTCGTCGAAGGGTGAAAATATCGGGCGTAGTTTTGCGCGCATTGCAGAAAGTGAAGGCGCAAGCGCCGTTTCGGTTCATGCCAGATACGCAAGTTCTGTTCATAGCGGTTCTGCCGATTTGGACGCCTTGGCTGCAATTACTTCAAGCGTGAAAATTCCCGTTATAGGAAACGGCGGTATTTGCGATGCCGGTACTGCTAAAGAAATGTTTAAAACGGGTTGCGCGGGCATAATGATAGGACGCGGCGCCATAGGGTTTCCCGATATTTTTAACTATCTTAAGGCGGAACTTACGGGCAAAAAAGGCAGTGAGCTCAGCGAAACGCCATCTACGCAGTACAAACTTAAAACGTTTACGGATTTACTAGGTGGAAACGCCGACCATTACGGTGAAAAATCGGGACTTATGCGTACAAAAAAAGTAGTTGGCTGGTGGCTTAAAGGATTTAAAGGCGCAAGCGCTTTGCGCGCAAAATTTGTACTTGCTAACGATTATGATTACGCAAAAACGCTTCTAACAAATTTTTCCGACTAATGTATTTAATAGCAAAACTGTTTTAGCCCACCCAAAAAGAGTAAGAGTCGTTTGCTATTTGCTACAATAGGAAATATGAGCCCCGACGCCGAAAACAAGTCTAAAGAAACTCCGTTAATGAAACAATATAAGGATATTAAGGCGAAATATCCCGATGCTTTCGTATTTTTTCGGCTTGGCGATTTTTACGAGATGTTTTACGAAGATGCCGCTCAGGCAAGTAAAATT
>DATKZD010000163.1:0-4319 GCA_035528195.1 Elusimicrobiales bacterium | reverse complement strand
TCTCGTCCGATATTTTTTCCGACTTTGTTTCATCTGCGTAACCGTCTATGTATTCCACATCTTCGCTTTCTTCGTATTGTTTGGAATCATCGTAAGCTTCTTTTCCTGGTTTTTTGAATAGAATATCATCATCTAAATCCTCTATGGAAATTCCCTCGGAAGTTTCGTAATCTTGGGCAACAAGCAAATCGGTATTTATTAAATTAAGAGAAAAAACCGCAAAAGCGGCAATAACGGTAAAAATTATTTTGTTTTTTAGTTTCATTTTAGGTATGCTCCCATTTTTTAAAAAATAGTGTAAGGCACTTTTTTTAAAAAAATACCTTACACTATTATGGCACTATTATGTTAGTTGTTCAACAGGTCAAGTCTTTGTCTTTACATTTGGATTTATCCAGTATTAAAACGTAGCACCAAATGGTAAATGCCAAAACAATTACCCAACTTGTTAACATAAAAATCCAACCTACAGTAGTCATAAATTTACTCCTTTAAAAAATTTCACAAAAACTTTACCCATTATTATCGCTATTGTTCTTGTTTTTCAAAATCGTTTTCAACCTATCGGATTTTGAAATCGCAAACAATATACCCAATGCAAAAACAAATAGGGCAATTCTAGTTCCCCATCGCCACGGTAAGTGTTGAGCAGGAACGCCTTTTAGCATTATTGAAGAAATACCGTACTGTACAGTCCATGCGACGAGTATGGCAAGTAGATAAACAGGCGTTACATATTTTAGTATGTATAGGAAAATTTTAGGCATTTTTCTTTGAGCGCCCATCATTACCTGCTTCCATGCATTTTTGGAACCGAAAACCCAAACAAAAAGTATTACCTCAATCAATGCAAATAGCGGAAGTCCTAAAGTACCTCCCCAAAAATCCATCTCATCTAAAGCGCCTGCTTTAAGCCCAAAAATAACAATATGACCAAAAGCAAAAAATATCATTGCCATTACGCCGACTGCTTTTTTATGCGAAAAGCAAAGTTCGTCTTTTAAAAATGATATCACAGGCTGCATCATAGCAACGGAAGAAGTTATTCCCGCCAAAAACAGCAAGAAAAACCACAACGTACCCATTACGCTGCCAAACGGCATCTGACCGAATACAAACGGTAATGCCGCAAAACCCAAATCATAAGCCCCACCATTGGCAACCTGCACCATCATATTAGGACCAAGAAAGGCAAAAGCTATGGGTATAGCAATTGAACCGCCCAAAATTATTTCTACCGTTTCGTTAGTCATTATGCTGGAAAGACCTGTAACTGCAATATCGTCTTTTTCGCGCAAGTAACTAAAATAGCAGTGAATAGTACCCATAGCAATGGATGCGGTGAAAAATATTTGTCCTGCGGCTTCAAGCCATATCTTTGAATTTCCAAGCTGCGAAAAATCTGCATTCCAAATAAATCCTAGTCCATTCATTGGATTGTTTTGAGGCAAGGCGGCATCGGGAGCGCCTAGAGTGAAGACCCTTACAACAAGAATAATTGCAAATACAAAAAGGATAGGCATTGCTATTTTTGCAAGCCGTTCTATTCCTTTTGATATACCGCCCGATATTACCCATATGTTTATCCCGAAAGTTATAAGGAAAAACATGTATGCCAGTCCGCTTACTCCGAATTTAGAATCCACACCTTGGAAATCTTTCAAAAACCCCACCATTCCTGTATGTGAAGTTATGCTGGAGTATTTACCTGTAATGGAAAATACGCTGTATGCAAGCGTCCATGCTTCTACGTACGCATAATACATAACGATAACCGAACTCATAAAAATACCTAGGAAACCGATATATTTTGCAATGGGATGTTTCCAAAGAATGGTAAACATACCGGGCGTCGTTCCGTGCCCTTTGGTTCCTCCTAATCTTCCTATTGCGCATTCGCACCACATAACGGGGATAGCTAAAAATATAAGCGCCAAAAAGTAAGGCACCATAAATGCGCCGCCGCCGTTTTGCGCCGCCTTAACGGGAAACCTTAAAAAATTTCCAAGTCCTACAGCATTTCCTGCCATAGCAAGCACAAGTCCTATACGGGTTCCCCAACGCTCACGATTGTGTCCGCAAGTATCTTTAATTTCCATATCAACTCCTTGTTTGAATTTTACTTTGTGAAAAATTTAGAGCAATTTCGCTTATTCTTCTTTAGCAGTTGTTTGGTGAATATCTTCTTTGGCTTCGGGTTCTAAAGGGACAATAAAATATACGATGAGGTAGGTTAACCCGAAAGGTACAAATCCCGTAAGTACCAGCAGAACTACAAAAATCACTCTAAGTAATACGGAGTCAATGTTAAAATACTTACCCAAACCGCCTAAAATGCCGAAAAGTATTCTGTCTTCTCTGGAACGATAAAGTTTCTTTGGGTATTTGGTCATACTTTTTTTTACAAATTAAATGGCATATATTCAATACATATTTTGGATTATGTGGTATTGTTTATACTTACAATGCTAACTTTTAAGGCTTTTTTTCTATTAAGGAAGAGACATCTTCCTCATCTATTTTCTCCAGTATTTCACTGGGAATGCTTTTAGTTGTTTTTGCGCCGAGCTTTTTAAGCATCTGCGCTCTTCCGACTAAAGTGTCGCCTTTCTTTTTACTTGTACACAATTTGTTTAGGGCGTTTTCCTGCGACTGCTTTGCTTTATCAATAAAGCTCCCGACGGATTGCAAATCCTCAGTAAACGAAACGAATTTATCATACATCGCGCCACCCTGCCTGGCAATTTCAAGCACATTTTTCTTTTGATATTCTTGTTGCCATATACTGTTAATTGCGCGCAGAGTAGGCAATATAGTGGAGTTAGATACAAGCATTACATCTTTTGACATCGCTTTTTCGCAAATAGAAATATCTTCTTTCATAGCAAGTATCAGCGCTGATTCCAAAGGAAAAAACATTAGAACGTAATCGGGGGAATTTATGTCGTGTAATTTTTGGTAATTTTTTGAACTTAAATCTTTAATGTGAGCGTTTATACTTTCCAAGTGACGTTTTAGATAAACGTCTTTTTGTTTGACGTCATCAGTATTAAAATATTTTTCGTAAGCGGATAAAGACACTTTTGAATCTATAATTATATTTTTATCGCCGGGTAGACTCACCACGCAGTCGGGACGTATGGTTTTGTCGTGTTCGTCTTTAAAACTTGCCTGCATTTTATAATGAACGTCTTTTTGCAGACCGGATTTTTCAAGTAGAGTTTCAAGCTGAGCTTCCCCCCAGTCGCCCTGCATTTTACTTGTCCCGCGCAAAGCATTAGTTAAATTATTTGCATCAGTACTTATTTGGGTACTAAATTTTACAAGATTTCCTATTTCAGTTTTGAGTCCCGCAATTCTTTCCGCCTGAGTAGTATCTATTGAATGGATACGGTTTTTAAAATTTTTCAAATCTTCTTTTAGCGGGTTTAGAATTAACTCAAGCGAAGTCTTATTATCTTTTGCAAACTGTTCTTTTTTGTCTTGTAAAACACGATTTGCAATATTTTCAAACTCAAGGACAAAGCGGTCGCCGATATTTTGCTTTTCGGTTTTCTGT
Source organism: Elusimicrobiales bacterium (assembly GCA_035528195.1). Taxonomy (GTDB): domain Bacteria; phylum Elusimicrobiota; class Elusimicrobia; order Elusimicrobiales; family Elusimicrobiaceae; genus DATKZD01. The sequence goes on along the minus strand of DATKZD010000163.1, from coordinate 760 downwards.
TTGGATATAAACCAAAAAACTAAAATTCCGATAACTAATCCTGCCAGTCCCGCTATAATTGCTATTATAAGTTCCATCGTTGCCATTATAGCATTATATCGCAAAGCAGGAAGAGGCTATACAAGGGGCTTGCAATCAAACGTGTTTCGTGGTAAACTATAAGGGTAATTTGAATTAGGAAAGATAAAAATTTGACTCATTTGACTCTTCGTAAAGGACATAACGTTGCTTTGAGAGTTTAGAAGTTTGGCAGTTTGTAGAGTTAACCGAGGTAGAATATGAAAAAGATAAAAATGAAAGCGATAAAAGCGAAAAAGATAAATATGAAAAAAATATCGTTAATTATAAAAGGAATAATGCTAACTACCCTTGCCGTTGGGTTTATGCTTCCCTCAACCGCTTTTGCGGCAGGGGAACCTTCACTGGAAGTGCACTTTACTGGTGGTGAGTATATAACCCCCTACTACAACAGCCAAAATATTCAAAAAATACTTACGAATCCCAAATCCTATCCAAAGGGGTTTGCAAAATTAAAGAGTTCATTAGAAAATCCGTCCAATGTTCAAGTAAAAACAGGCGATGGGAACAAAATGGTGCCTATCATCGATTACCTCGAGGGTGAGTACTCTCCCGAGCAACTGCAATCTTTGAAAATTAAAATTTTCAAGCCGGGAAATAAAAAAACTGTTAGGCAGAAACCACCACAAAAAAAAGAAGAAGCGAAAGGAGGGGCTCCTGAAGATAACCCAAATGTTGATTT
>DATKZD010000162.1:0-4996 GCA_035528195.1 Elusimicrobiales bacterium | reverse complement strand
AACCATATATCTCATACTTTCACGCCCTGTAAGCAGATGGGTTTACCTAACGGGAAAATATATCGGAATCGTTTCAAGTGTCATAGTTAGCATGCTTCTTATGGCGGGCATACTTTGCGGTTTGCTTTTAATCAAAAAAGTGCCTATAGATTCAACTTTTGCTCAGATTCTTATCGCATCAGCCCTTAAGATAACAATAGTCGGAGCTTTGACATTACTGGTTTCGCTCATTTCAACTTCCGTACTTTCTTGCGTAGTAATAGTGGGTATCTTTTATACTTTGGGACATTTTATGGCCGAAATACAGTTTATAAGCGGAAAAATAAACATCTTTGCATCAATTTTGACTAAACCGATACAGTACATTATCCCCAATATGGTCATCTTTAATTTAAACGATATTCTAAATGCCGATAAATCTCTCTTTGCAGGGTGGTTCAATTTGATGGGATATACTCTTGTTTATAGTGCTATGTGCGTGGTATTTGCCATCGTTTTGTTTAGAAAAAAGGAGTTTTGATGAAAATTGCAGGTTTTCTTGCCCTGCTGGTATTGTTTATTCTCGCGCAGATGAATGCGGTAAAATTTAAGACTCCCTATCCTGCAGTGAAATCCTTTAAAAGTTCAGCAGTGAGCGATGTTGGTTTTTTAAGTTCGGGTCTAAGACGGCTTGGAGCGGATATTGCTTTTATAGCAATGATGCAATACTACGGCTCTCCGGAAGAGGGGGACACCGCTTTTATAGCCGACGATAAGCAGGAAAATAAGGACCGTAACAAAACAAAAAAGAAACCGAATAAGTTTAAAGAGTATCATGTATATGGATTAAGCAAAAGACCTTCATATGCGGATATAGAGAAGGGATATTATCCTGAACTTTTTGACCGCACAATGCATATATTAAGTCTAGATCCCTATTTTACGCACGTAGTTTTATCCTCTTCTGCGTGTTTAGCTTTCGGGTTAAATAGGTCCGACGAAGCTTTAGAAATATTGGAATTTGCAAGAAAATACTCCCCTGATTTTACAAGGTATCAGCTTTATATTGCCGCTATTGGTCAGGCGAAGGCAAAAAATCCGGGTGCGGTTGCAGATATAATGGATGAAATTTTACAAAGTCCCGAAACCCCGGATATGGTTAAAAATGTTACGGCTTTTTTAAACAAAAAAATAGGTAGATACCAGCGCGCTTACGAAATTTATCAGGATCTTTACCAAACTTCAAAAGATACCTTTTATATTGAAAATTCCAAAAAGCAGATGAAAATACTAAAACAGGAACACCTAAAGTAAAAAGATATACTTACCTTTGCACTACACGCCGTAATTAAAATGTTTTCTACACGCCGCACCTGCGTTATGTTAGCAAGGGTTTTTGTTATATCCCCACAATAATTGGTAAAATACTAGAGTAAACCGTTGAATAAACCATTATAAATCGCTTGAGACTATGAAAAACTATCCCGAAAAAAGTCTTTACTTCGTTTTAACTTCAAGTTATAACCTTGCCGTTACTACGGTTGAAATTGCAAAAAATGCAATTTTAGGCGGGATAGATATTTTGCAGATGAGAGAAAAAAATTTTTCAGAAACCAAACTTATTGATACAGGTAAAGAGTTGGCAATGCTGTGTAAAAAAAATGACGTCGTATTTATAGTAAACGATAGCCCCATAATTGCCAAACAGGTAAATGCCGACGGAGTTCATCTAGGGCAAGAAGACTTGCATAAATTTCCGTTAACTAAAACCCGTCAAATACTGGGGCAAGATAAGATAATCGGACTGTCTACTCACTCTATGGAGCAATTTGAAATTGCTAACGAAAGCGACCTTGACTATATAGCTTTCGGGCCTATTTTTCCTACTAAAACGAAAAATTATTTTATAGGGACGGAAGATGTGGAAAAAGTTTTAACAATAGCCAAAAAACCGATTGTTTTCATAGGAGGGATTAATTTTTCCAATATTGATATACTTCTAAATAAGGGCGCTAAAAACATTGCCGTAATCAGTGCGATAATAAACTCGGCAAATATGACAAGAACAGCACGTCAGTTAAAATCCAAAATATCGGATGGGGAAAAATGCAAGTTGTAATTAACGGTAAAAAAAAATCCGCTCAAAAAAATCAAGTTTTAACTGACTTTATGAAGCAACATAAAATCAAAATGTTAAATGCGGTAGTAGAATATAACGGTAAAATTTTAAGTAAAAAAGATTTGGTAAATACTAAACTTAAAGGAAGCGATAAAATAGAGGTAATATCCTTCGTCGGCGGAGGATGAGGGAAATTTTAGCAAAAGAAAAAATATGACTACTTCAAAAGATACTTTTACAGTGGCGGGCAGAAAAATATCAAGCAGACTTTTTATAGGTACGGGAAAATTTCCCGATAAAAAAATCATTCCTAAAGTTATCCGTTCAAGTTGTTGTAAAGTTGTAACCGTTGCCCTTAGGCGGGTGGATTTTAAAAGCAAAACGGAAAACATTCTAAAATATATTCCCAAAAATACAATTTTAATGCCAAATACTTCCGGTGCCAGAAATGCGCAGGAAGCAGTTAGAATAGCCCATATAGCAAGAGCCGCAGGGTGCGGAGATTGGATTAAAATTGAAGTAATACCGGATAGCAAATATCTACTGCCCGATAATACCGAAACGATAAAAGCAACCAAAATACTTGCTAAAGAGGGATTTAAAGTTTTTCCTTATATGATGCCGGACTTAATATCGGCTAAACGTTTAGTAGATGCCGGGGCAAAGGCAATTATGCCTTTGGGGTCGCCTATTGGTTCTAACAGAGGGATTAAAACGAAAGAACTGGTTAGAATGTTGATTGATGAGATAAAACTGCCCATTATAGTGGATGCGGGGCTTGGACTGCCTTCGCATGCGGCAGAGTGTATGGAAATGGGATGTTGCGCCGTTTTGGTAAACACTGCCATAGCTACTGCTACAAACCCTATAGAAATGGCAAAGGCATTTGCGTTAGCCGTAGATGCCGGACGTTTAGCTTATATCCACTCAAGCGGGCAAATTTTTAGAGACGGAAGAGCTTCTTCTCCGTTGACAGGTTTTTTAAGGTAATGAGTTTTTTTAACACGCTGTCTAAATTAAGCAAATTGGACTTTGGCAATTTTTCTAAAGGTATAAGCGAACAAAACGTGCTTAATGCTATAGAATACACCAATTTAAGCTATACTCAATTTTTAACACTCCTGTCTTTACCTGCACAAAAATATCTTGAACCTATGGCGCAGAAGGCTAACGGGCTGACTTTGCAAAATTTTGGCAAAGTTATCGGGCTTTATACTCCCATTTATCTGTCAAATTATTGTGAAAATAAATGTTTGTATTGCGGATTTAATGCAGATAATAAGATAAAAAGAAAAAAACTTTCGCTAAAAGAGCTTGAACAAGAAGCCAAACTTATTTCCAAAACGCAGTTGCACAGCGTAATAATTTTAACGGGGGATTCTCGCAATATAACTCCGGTAAAATATATTGCTGATTCCATAACCGTATTAAATAAGCATTTTTCGTCGGTATCTATTGAAGTTTACGCTTTGTCGCAAAAAGAATATGCCAATCTTATTACCGCTGGGTTAGACGGTGTGGCAATATATCAGGAGACATATAACCAAAAACTTTATAAAAAACTCCATCCTGTCGGACCCAAAAAAGATTTTTATTTTAGACTTGACGCTCCCGAAAGGGCGTGTAAAGAAAAAATACGCAACGTAAGCGTCGGCGCACTTTTGGGGTTAGATGACTGGAGACGGGATATTTTTTTCACCGCAATGCACGCAAAATACCTTCAGGATAATTATCCCGAAACAGATATCAGCATATCGCTTCCCCGCTTGTGCCCTCACGAAGGAAAATTTAAAGGAAGTAACCCGCCCGGGAAAAAAGATTTTGTGCAGATAATTACCGCCCTTAGAATTTTCCTGCCAAAAGTAGGAATTAATATATCTACCAGAGAGGAATCAAATTTTAGAAAAAATCTGATAGGGCTTGGTGTGACAAAAATGTCTGCCGGGGTATCAACTGCGGTGGGGGGGAGAACGCAAAAATCTAAATCCAAACAATTTGAAATATCGGATAAACGTACGGTAGAACAAATGCAAAAAATGGTAACAGGCAAAGGATACCAGCCCGTACTAAAAGATTGGATATAAATATGAAAAAGTTAAATAAATTTGAAAAAATGCTTTTGTCTTTTTACGGGAAAAGAAAATACGAAAAAATTACATCGGTTACAATAGGAATTGCCGGATGCGGAGGACTTGGGTCAAATTGTGCTTTTAATCTTGTAAGAGTGGGGTTTAGAAAATTTATAATCGTTGACTTTGACAAAATAGAATATCTTAACCTAAACAGGCAGTTTTATTTTTATAACCAGGTAGGAAAATCAAAAGTAAAAACGCTGGCTCTAAATCTTAAAAAAATAAACCCCGATATTGAAATAAAAACTATAGAAACCAAATTAAGTGTAAGTAACATAAACGGCATCTTTGATAAATGTGATATCATAGTAGAAGCGTTTGATAAGGCGCAATTTAAAAAAATGATTGCGGAAAAAATAATTCCTACAGGTAAACTTTTAGTATCGGCATCGGGCATTTGCGGAATAGGGAAAAGTGATATAATCAAAACGCATAAAATAAAACCCAATTTTATTTTAGTGGGAGACTTAAAGTCGGATAGTTGCAAAGTCAAACCTGTTTCGCCGCGGGTAAACATAGCGGCAGCCAAACAAGCAGATATTGTACTTGAGTATGTACTAAACAACACTAATTAAGGAGAGCTCAAAATGGAAGAAATGCAAACGGAAATTAAACCCAAAAAAAGCAGTATTTGGAAACAGTCTATAGATACCTTGTTTAGACCAAAGCAGTACTTTTCAAGTATGCCAAAAACAGGCGGTTACGGAGAGCCAGTTCTAAAGGTGGTTATCTATTCCGCAATAGGCATGCCTATCGCGATAGCTAT